>NZ_JBEYLC010000015.1:0-107007 GCF_040635885.1 Nocardiopsis sp. NPDC006832
GACGATGCGTTGCAGTTTTTGGCCCTCAGGATCGGTGAGTCTGCGGGCTTTGAGGGGTGCGGACACCGCGGCTCCCAGGATCGGCTGCTGGTGTTACGGTCAACCCTGACACCGATCACTCACCCAGGCGAACGTTCCCGGCCACGGCACTACGTGGTCGCGGTGACCGGCCCCAAGATGTACGAGGCCGGCGACGTGAACTGGACCTCCAACGGCGCCGAGGCGCGGGTTCAGGTCACCCATACCCAGACCTTCCAGTCGGTCTCGGTGGACGGCTCCACCCTGGAGTACGTGTCCACCACCGCCGATGGTGAGGTCGTGGACGCCTTCACCATCGACAAGGGCGAGGACGGCAAGTCGGTCACCGACGACCGTTGACCCGTCGGCGCCCATGATGTGCGCCGTGTGCCCGGTCCGGGTGGGTGCGTCGAGGGACGTCTCGGTTCTCCGTCCCGACGCGCCCGCCCGGACCTCGTCGGCCCCGTGAACCGGTGGCCGGCCCGGGCCTGGGTGGCCCCGGGCCGGCGATCCCGGCCCGGGGGTCGTCAGCCGACCAGGGCCTGCCAGGTGATGGGCCCGGCCTGGCCGTCGGAGACCAGACGGTTGGCGCTTTGGAAGTTGCTCACCGCGGTGTGCATGACGGGCCCGAAGTTGCCGTCGACCTCGACCCCGGCGCTTCGCTTGTTCATCACCGTTTGCAGGGCGCGCACGTGCGAGCCGTCGGCCACGCCCTCCTCCAGTTCGTAGACCAGATGCGGCCAGGTCAGGGGGCCGACCTGGCCGTCGTCGACCAGTCCCTGATCGCGTTGGAAGGCCTTGACCTCGGCCACGGAGACGGGCCCGTGATAGCCGTCGACCTCCAGTGAGCTTCCGCGCTGGTTCATCAGGTGCTGGATGGTGCGGACGCGGGCTCCGTTGGATTCGGGGTCGATGCTGGACCATCCTCCGCCCAGGTCGACTCCGCGCGCGGCCATGAACGGGACGGGGTCGGTGTGTGATCCCAAGGACCCGTTGTGGGTTTCGAAGTGCAGGTGGGGTCCGGTGACGTTGCCGGTGGCGCCCATGTCCGCTATGCGTTGCCCGGCCGAGACCGAGGCGTTCAGGGCGACGCGGTAGGCGCTCAGGTGGCCGTAGTAGGTATAGACGCCGCCTCCGTGGTCGAGAACGAGCGCCTCACCGGTGCGTCCGGGCAGGCCGCCACCCCAGGATCGACGGACGACGGTGCCCGCGGCTGCGGCGTAGGCGGCCGTTCCGGTGGAGTTGGTGACGTCCTGGCCCGCGTGGGGGCCGCCGCCGCGTGGGGCACCGTAGTGACCGCCGTTGGGAAAGTATCCGAGTGCGGGGTTGCACCAGGCACCGTTCATGGCCGAGGCCGCGTGGGCCGTGGCGCCGCCGAGGCCGGCCACGGCGACGGTCGCGCCCAGTCCGAGCCCGATGAGCGCGCGTCGGGACCATGGGGCAGGGGATGGGTCAGTACCGCTCGGAGCGGGGGTGGGGGCCGAGCAGGAACCGCACATATGGTCTCCACAAAGATTAGTTTCACATGTAGCATCTGTTGCGTTGGTTTCCTACATACGAGGGAGAATAAGGGCTTCGGACCCGCTTGAACAGGGGGTCACCGCTCCTTTCCTCCGACCCACCGCCCTTGTCCTGGCCGGTCCCCACGCGCCCCACCAAGGGCCATCTCCCCCGAGACCGATACGACACCGGCGCCCCCGCCGCGTGACACCCCCACCACCCCCGCAGGAGTCACAAGGTCAACTACCCGTGGCTGAAGCCCACGGGCTTGCGGGTAGGCGCCCATCTGGTGGATGGATCCTTCCTCCCGCGTCCGACACCCACTCATCTGGTGGGTGCTGGGGCGGTTGACTCGCGCCCCGCAGCCCACGCCGCCTGGCCTCGGTGGGCGAGGTTGCGTGCAGCGTTCACATCGGCGTGCAGCACCACACCACATTGGCGGCACATGAACCGGTTCCGGGTGGGCCGGTTGCGTCTGGAGGTGTGGTCGCACTCCGAGCAGGTCTGAGAGGTGTAGGCCGGATCCACGATCAGGACCGGCACCCCCGTCCTGCGAGCCTTGTAGGCGATGAAGTCCCGCAGTTGCGCGAAACTCCACGAATGCAGCATGGAACGCTGTTGCTTGGCCAGCCGTACCCGGCCACGGATGCCCCGAAGGTCTTCCAGGACGATGCCGTGATCGGTGCGTTCAGCCCGCTCCACGATGCGTTTGGAAATCGTGTGGTTCACATCCCGCGCCCGCCGTGCCTCCCGGCGGCGCAGACGCTTCAACACGCGTTTGGCGCTCTTGGTGTTCTTGGCCTGGAGTTTGGCGCGAAGCTCGTTCTGTTGCCTGCGCTGCCGGTTCAGGTGGCGTCCGGCGAAGCGGTCCCCGGTGGAGGTGGTGGCGATCTCCACGATCCCCAGATCCACCCCTACGAACCCCACCGGATCCGGGTTCTCCTCGGCCTCGGGCACCTCACAGGTGGCCGCAAGGAACCACTGCCCGTCCTGACAGAGCAGGTCGCTCTCACCCTGGCGACACTCGGCCAACAGCTTCAACTGATCAGGCGAAGAGGTGAAGCCCAGATTCTTCATCCGCCCCACCACGGTCCAGATCGAGACGGTGCGCGCGTCCATCTGCCAGGACAGACACCGATCATCGAAGGGTTGCGCCGCATCGGAGCGGAAACAGATCGGGGTGGACTCGATCCGCGCCCGCCGCGCAGAATCCTTCCGGCCCAGGTTTCCGGCTTTCAGGTTCGCGTGCCGGGTGGTGTAGGCGTCCGCGACCTTGCCCAGGACCCGCACCGTGGGCTGCGCCGACAACCCGAACCTGGCTTTCAGCTCGTGGTAGAGGGCCCTTTGCAGGGTGTACTTGTCGCGAGCCCCGGTGGTCTGAGCGATGCGGGAGGCGTGGTCGGCGGCCTCGTTACAGGCGTGCAGGGTCGCCTCAAGCGCCTGCGCCTGTTCCGGCGAAGGCAGCAACTTGACCCGCACCACCAGCTTCATCACCGAACACGCTAACCACCCCGACCAGGAGGTGGGGCCGAATCAGAGAACTTCTCCGCCTTTTCCCGGTCTTCGATGGCCGGGAAGAGTGTGCGGGGGTGTTTCCTCCCGGCCCTGAAGGACCGGGCTTCCACACCCAGAAATCAGGTGAACATGCATGGCCACGTCGGTGACCGCGTCCATGGTCCCCGCGAAGAACAGTCCCGCCATGAAGACGGCGGTGGAGGGCGCCAGACCGGCGGCGATCGACCCGAGACCGGTGAGGACGGTGCCCGCCACGGCCACGTTCGCCGACCCGAGCCGCCGTACCAGTACGGCGGCGACCAGGCCGGCCAGGAACGCCCCCGCCGGAAAGGCCGCCACGGCCACACCGTAGACGGCGTTGTCGATGCCGATGTCGGCCTTGATCTCGGGGAACCGGGGGACGAGGTTGGCGAACAGGGCACCGTTGGTCAGGAACAGAGCGGCGCCCGCGATCCGTGCCCTCCGGTCGACGCGGGCGGCCCGATTCCGTGTGTCGACGCTCACGGGTTCGAACCTATCCGCCGCACGCCCTCGCCGGTGGGACGGGGGCGTGCGGGGACAGGGCCGGTTCGGACCAAGGATCAGGTCAGCGCGGCGACCACCGCCTCCTCCCCATCCCACCGGGCACGCAGCCGCCACCTTCCTCGGGGCTCGGACTCCAGCACGTGCGGGAGCAGGATCCGATCGCCGGGCTCACCGACCTCGGGCTCCGCACCGGCTTCCCTGGTGATCAGCACCTTCTGTGGACGTTGCCCCACCCGACCGCCGTCCTTCCAGATCTCCAGTTCCGCCTGTTCCTGCACACCGTTCAGGGCCCGCCGGAAACAGTCGAGCGCCACCTCGTCGGCGGTGCCGTCGTAAACCCAGCGCCACCCCAGGACGGAGTGGTCCAGGGTGCCCACGAGGTGCTCCTCGTGATCGGTCAGGGGCGCGCCCCGGTAGGTCAACGGGAGGTGGTGCAGGCGGCCGGAGCGTCGCAGCAGGAACACCTCCACCCCGACCTCCCCCTTCGGGTCGTCGAACCGATAGGTGCCCAGGACCTCATCGGGTCCCTCTCCTGCCCACGGCCTACCATCCAGCCAAGAGCCGATCAGGGTCGGTTTGTCCGGTGTCAGAGTCGCGTCGTAGATGATCGCCATGGGGCCAGTATCCGCCCGAGACAGTCCGGCCGCACCCTCCGGTGCGCCACTTCCCCGGAAAGAGGCAGGGTTTCATCGTGGTGGGGAAGCCCTCGGGGCGTATGGCGGCTTCACCCGAGATCCGGTACTCCTTCCCCGGGACCGATTCTTCGTGGAGGTCGGCCTTCGATCGTTGTTCGGGGGTAGGGGTCCCGCTGTGCGCCCGAGCCGGCTCCGATGGCGGAGTGGCGCACCCGGGCCACGACACCTTTCATCCCTAGCGTTGAGGACATGACCCCGACCGAGAGAATCTACTCAGCTCTGCTCAGACGTGATCGGGAGAGCGAGTCCGAGCTGCCCGCCCCCGTGCGCGCCGACGTCGCGCGCAATGGGCTGCGCCTGGTGTCGGCCAACGCTCTGCAGTCCTCCGGTGACCAGACGGTCAACGCCTCGACCGTGCTGCCCTGGCTGTTCCACTCCTTGGGGGTGCCCACGGCGCTCGTGGGGTTGCTCGTGCCCATCCGCGAATCCGGTTCGATGCTGCCGCAGGCGTTGCTGACCCCGCTGATCCTGCGGGTGCGGTATCGCAAGTGGGTGTTCGTCCTCGGTGCCCTGGTCCAAGCGTTGTCGGTGGCGGTGATGGCGGCCACGGCCGCGCTCGCGCGGGGGCTCACCGCCGGTGTGGTCATCGTGGTGGCCCTGGCGTTCTTCTCCCTGGGCCGGTGTCTGTGCTCGATCTCCTCCAAGGACGTCCAAGGTCGCACCGTTCCCAGCGGGGAACGCGGCCAGATCAACGGGCTGGCCACCACCGCCGCCGGGCTCGTGGCCATCACCCTGGGGGTGGCGATCCGAGTGCTGGGTGGGGAGGACCTGGACGCCGGCCGGCTCGCCTGGGTCCTGGCCGGTGGCGCCGTCCTGTGGGTGGGTGTGGCCTGGGTCTACGCGGGGGTTCGGGAACCCGCCGACGCGTCGGCTTCGACGATCGAAGGATCGGGGAGGGCATCCGACGACGAGCCGGTGCGATGGCACGACTGGTTCGTCCAGACCCTTCGTCTGCTGCGCGATGACCGTTCCTTCCGACACTTCGTCACGGTGCGCGGTCTGTTGCTGGTCTCGGCGCTGAGCCCACCGTTCGTGGTCACCCTGGCCACCGACTCGGGCACCACCGGTCTGTCCGGGCTGGGCGGGTACGTCATCGCCTCCGGGGTCGCGGCCCTGGTGGGTGGTCGCCTGTCGGGCCGGCTCGCCGACTGGTCGAGCCGCAGACTGATGACGTTCGGTGCCGCGATCGCCTCGGCCATCATCCTCGTACTGGTGCTGGTGGTGTCGTTGCCCGGTTTCAGCGGGGAGAGCGCGTGGGGGTCGGCCGTGTTCATCGGGGCGTACTTCCTGCTCACGCTGACGCACACGGGAATCAGGGTGGGCCGCAAGACCTACGTCATCGACATGGCCGAAGGCGACCTGCGCACCACCTACGTTGCGGTGTCGAACTCGGCGATGGGACTGATCCTGCTGGTGGTCGGCGGTCTCAGCTCGCTGCTGACGCTCCTCGGCGTGGAGTGGACGCTGCTCTTCCTCGCCACCCTGGGTCTGGCCGGGGTGGTCGGCGGCGGCCGGCTCCCGGAGGTCTCCCGAGGGTCCCGAGGGTAGGGGCCGGCCAAGGTACGGCGAGGGCCGGTTGAGAGCGCGGCTCGCACGAATCCCGGGAACCCCTGAACCTCAGGAACGACTCCGCCTTTCCGCCAAGACCACCCATTATTCGATGCGTGGATCCGACGAAGAGGTGTCCGCCTACCGGAAACGCGATGTCAGGTCCGTGGTCGCAGGAGCGGCATCAACGGGCAGTGGGCCCCGACCATGCGGCACAAAAGCACCACCCCGGCCAGGGACACCACGACCGCCGCCGGGACCGGGCCGAAGGGATCCGGGAGTTCCTGCGTCAGCACGAGCACTCCCATGACCAGCACGAAACCCCCGAAGCCCTTACGCAGTGCGGCCTCGGGCACTCGGGAGGTAAGGAGCGAGCCCACGAGCGACCCCGCGACCGCGGCGGCGGTCACCATCGCCACCAATGCCCAGTCCGGGCTCACGCTCGTCAGGTAGCCGGTGAGTCCGGCGAAGGACTTCATCGCTATCACGAGCAGGGAGGTTCCCACCGCCGCCGGCATGGCCAAGCCACCGAGCAGGGCGAGCGCGGGCACGACGAGGAACCCTCCCCCGGCGCCGACGAGTCCGGTGATCGCCCCGACCGCCACACCGTCCAGGATGATCCGTCGCAGGGGAAGCGCTCCGGACTCCGCGTCCCGATCGGTGCCCCCGGCTCTGGCCCCGAGCATGGTCACGGCGGTGGCGACCATCATCAGGGCGAAGGCGATCATCAACAGGGTGCCCGGCAAGTACCCGCCCGCCAGGCCGCCGAGGAAGGCCCCCGCCATACCGGAGGCTCCGAACACCAGTCCGGTGCGCCAACGGACGTTGCCCGCCCGCGCGTGCGTGAACGTACTGACCAATGAGGTGACACCGACGACGAACAGGGACGCGACGATGGCCTCCTTGGGCTCCATCCCCGCGACGTAGGTCAACAGCGGGACCATCAGGATGGAACCGCCGCCTCCGAGCAGACCGAGCGCGAGCCCGACCACCACCGCGAGGCCCAGGACAAGGACGGGTTGGAACTCCATGTTCGACTTTCTTTTCGAGGACGGGCGACGTGGGCACGACCGACCACCGTCAAGGGAGCGGGGCGGTGCCATTCCCCCTGTCGGACGAGACAGCGGGTCCGGCACCGTCCCGGTCAGGGTGATCAACCGCTGATCGTCTCGGGGGCGGACCGGACTCGCCCCCATTCCGGCCGGTCCGAGTAACCTCCGTCGAGTTCGACGACGTGGTATCCGGCACGACGCAGCGCCCCGGCCGCCACCGAGCTACGCGCACCCGACCGGCAGTAGCTCACGATGGTGCCCTCGCTCGGCAGAGCATCGAGGTTCCACAGGATCCGACCGGCGCTGATCTGCATTGATCCCGGGATGTGTCCTTGGGCGTGTTCGGCCTTGTCGCGCACGTCCAGGACGAGCGCGACGTCGGCCTCGGCGAGCTCATCCGGGGTGACGCGTTCCGGCACGAACGTCGGCAGGCCCTCCATCGTCGTGGTATGACCGGCCACGTGGTCGATGCCGACACGGAGCAGGTGGTCGCGCACCTTCCGGGCGGCGTCCGCGTCGGACGTGAGCAACACCAGGGGCCGGGTCTCGGTCTCGGGGTCATAGGCCCAGGCCCCGAAGGTCGCGGCCTTGTCCGGGCCGGGGATGTTCAGCGCCCCGGCAATGGTTCCCCGGTGGACATCGGTGTGGGATCGGGTGTCGACGAGGACGACCTCGTCCTGGTCCAGGGACCGTCGAATCTCCTCGGCGCCGAGTTCGGGCGGCGGGGTGAGCGGGCCCAGGACCCGCGGTCCTTCCTTGTTCTGACGTTTCATCCGCGCGAAGTAGGCGTGGACGTCGGGTTGGCCGTCGAGCAGTTCCTCGACGAAGCCGTCCATGTCGTCTTCGCGCAGGTACGGACCCCACCAGGCGTTGAGCCGTTCGTAGCCGACCGTGGTGGCCGGGAGCGCGCCGAGGGCCTTACCGCAGGCACTGCCCGCGCCGTGCCCGGGCATGACCTGTACGTGGTCGGGCAGGGTCAAGAACACCTCGCGCAGACTGGTGAAGAGCAGACGTGCGCCCTCGAACCGGGTGTCGACCCCTCCGGCGGCCTCGTCGAGCAGGTCGGGGCGGCCCAGGTCCCCCGCGAAGACGAAGTCGCCGGAGAGCATGTAGCCCGGTTCCTGACTGAAGGCGCCATCGGTGACCAGGAACGACAGGTGTTCGGGTGTGTGTCCGGGTGTGTGGCGTGCCCGCACGGTGACGTTGCCGATGGTGATGGCGTCGCCGTCGCGGAGCCTCCGCGCCTCGAAGCCGTACTGCCAGTCCCGGCCGCCTTCTCCGGAGACGTAGACCGTGGCGCCGGTCGCCGCCGCGAGTTCACGGGTGCCGGAGAGGTAGTCGGCGTGGATGTGGGTCTCGGTCACGGCCACGATCCGCATGCCATGGGCTCGGGCCAGGTCGAGGTGGTCGTCGATGTCTCGGCGGGCATCGATCACGATGGCCTCTCCCCTGGCCTGACAACCGATGAAGTAGCCGGCCTGGGAGAGGTCGTTGTCGTAGACGCGTTCCAGCAACATGGTTACTCCTTGGACGAAGTGTTCGGTGTGGAGGGTTCGATGTGGCGTACTCGCGCGGGTCACATACTCCGGGGAGTATCCGGAAGACAGGGTTCGGCCCTGCCCACGACGCTCAGCGGCGAGCGCCGATCCGCGAGAGGGAGTCCTCGATGTCGACGTCGTTGTAGGGCTGGTTGTAGGGCAGGCGCGCCAGTGCCATGCCCATGGCACAGGTGTCGGTGATGGCGGCGAAGGCCAGTCCGGCACCGACGATCCCGGCGAGGGCCACCGCGGGGGGCCACACCAAGGAGGCGAGTACGGAGGTCAGGACGATGGTGCCGGCCACCAACCGAACCTGGCGTTCGAGCGCCCACTTCTGAGGGCCCCGAACGACGGGGGCACCCTGGGCCGCCCAGGCGTTCATGCCACCGTTCATCACGACCGTGTCGCTCAGCCCGGCCCCGGCCAGCTTGTCCCGGCATTGCCCGGCCCGACCTCCGGACTGACAGACCAGGACGAGGCGGCCGCCGGCCTCGGCGACGATGCGCTCCAGGTGCGCGTCCACGCGCCCCAGGGGCAGGTTGATCGCACCGGAGATGTGGGAACTCTCGTATTCGGCGGGGGTACGCACGTCCACGAGCAGGGTGTGCGGATCGGTTTCGATCAGGTCGCGCACGGCGCGCGGGTCGATGCCGTGGTCGCTCATGGTTTTCCTTCCGTCGTGGTGAATCCGATCCAGATACCCCGGGGAGTATCGGGAGAGCGGATGGGGACCTTGGTGCGGGACAGCGTCGGCCCACCGGGGCCTCCCCCATACCGGGGGGAGTATCCGAAAGCCAGGGATACACCCCGGCCGAGAACAGGTATGTCCCTACAGAGGTCGGCCGCACGGACGCGGACCCGTAAGGTCGTGCGCCCGCGCGGTGTCAGGCCAGGGCCAGGAAGAGCTTCTCCAGCTCCTCCTCGGTGAGCTCGGGTTCCTCACCCCGTTCGCGCGCGGTGTTGCAGTGCCGCATACCACTCGCGACGATCTTGAACCCGGCCCGGTCCAGGGCGCGGGAGACCGCCGCCAACTGCTGGAGGACGGCGGCGCAGTCCTCCCCCTCCTCCATCATGGAGATGACACCGGAGAGTTGGCCTTGGGCGCGCTTGAGTCGCGTGATCGCGTCGCCCACCATTTCAGGCTTCAATGCAGGTCTCCTTTCACCCTGTGGATGACAACATACCCCCGGGTGTATCCATTCCGCCACTCGGGTCACGCACGGCACCAAGGGGTCCACCCCGAGCCCACCTCGTCCTCGGTTCCCCGCCCACACGCGAGTCGACGCGCCGACACGGCGGGCTCACGCGGACCGGTGGCCACCGGTCGTCGTCGACTCGATGGCCACCACCCTGACGAAACGGGATCAGGGCCGGTCCGCCCCGACTCGTTCAGAGGACTCGTCCGAGGCCTTGGTGGGCTGCGGCCGCTCCAGTGCCGCGCCCTCGACATCGACGCCGGGCAGGATCCGGTCGAGCCACTTCGGGAGGTACCAGGCGGCGGGCCCGCACAGGTGCAGTAGGGCGGGCACCAACAGCAGTCGGACCACGAAGGCGTCGATGAGCACACCCACGGTCAACCCCAGTCCCAAGGGAGCCGACATCGGGTCCGGGCTGAACGCGAAACCCGCGAAGATCGACGCCATGATCAGCGCGGCCGCGACGACGACCGAACGTCCCGCGCGCAGACCCTGGCGGACCGCGAGCCGTGGGTCCGATCCCCGGGCATAGGCCTCGCGCATCCCCGAGGCGGTGAAGAGCTGATAATCCATGGCCAGCCCGAAGAGCACACCGACCGCGAGGACCGGCATGAAGGTGAGCACGGGCCCTGGATCACCGAAGGGGAAGAGCCCACCGAACCAGCCCCACTGGTACACCGCGACGACGGCTCCCATCGCCCCGGCGAAGGATCCTACGAAGCCGAGGGTGGCGATCACCGGCAACAACAGGGACCGGAACACCATGATCATCAGCACCAGGGACAGGGCGATGACCAACACCAGGTAGAGCGGTAGCGCGTCGGCGATGATGTCGGAGATGTCGATGTTGGCCGCGGGCCAACCGGCGACCGACAGCTCCGCGTCGTCCAGCCGGGTCCCCTCCAGCGGATCGCCGTCGCGGAACTCGTGCACCAGCGCTTCGGTGGATTCGGCGGTGGGGCCGTCCACGGGGATGATCTGGAAGGCCGCGACCGTCTTCTCGTCGTTGAGGGCGACCGGCATCACCGAAACGATGTCGGGGTGGCGCCCGAGTTCCTCAGCGATGTCGATCCGGTACTGTTCGGCGGTCTCGTCCCCAAGACCACCGGGAAGGTCCGCGACGGCGAGGAAGGGGCCGTTCCAGCCTGCTCCGAAGGCTTCCGCAGTGGCGTGGTAGGCCTGGTAGGGGGCGGTGTCCTCCGGTTGGGCGCTGTTGTCGGGAAGGCCCAGACGCAGGTCGAGGGTGGGCACCGCGAGCACGGCCAGTCCAAGCAGGCTCAGCGCCACGACACCGATCGCCTTGGGGGTGCTCATCGGCCGGTCGATCGCGATTTCGCGCGCGGGTGTCCCGCCGGCGACGGCGTCGTCCCGCACCTCCTCCAGGGCTCTGCGTTCCCTTCGTGCGAGGATCCGCGGGCCGGCCAGGGACAGCAGTGCCGGGGTCATCGTGATCGCCATGAGTACGGCGATGGCCACGCAGAACGCGCCCGCCGTCCCCATCATCCCGAGGAAGGGCAGGCCCGTGACGTTGAGCGCCAGCAGCGCGATGATGACCGTGGCTCCGGCGAACATCACCGCGTTGCCGGCAGTGCCGTTCGCCAGCGGAATGGAGTCCGCCACGCTCATGCCCTGTTTGAGCTGGGTGCGGTGCCGGTACAGGATGAACAGCGCGTAGTCGATGCCCACCGCCAGGCCCAGCATCAGACCGAGGGTCGGCGTGATGGCCATCATGTCCACGAACGCCGAGGCGGACACGGTCAGCAGCACGCCCACTCCGACGCCGAGCAGCGCGTTGAGCAGCGGAAGACCGACGCCGATGAACGTGCCCAGCATGACGAACAGTACGACGGTGGCCACCACGAGGCCGATGACCTCGACGATGCTCATCAGGTGCGGTTCTTGGACCGAGAGTTCCTCACCGGCGAGGAGCTCCACGCCGTCGATGTCGGCTTCGGTGAGCGTGTCGGTGAGTTCGTTGAGACGTTCAGGGTCGACGCCGTCGAGTTCACCGTCGAACCGCAGGGTGATGATGGCGGTGTCTCCGCTGTCGGAGACCAGCGCCGCGTCCTCGACGAGTTCCAGCATCGCCTCGGCGCGCTCCAACTCCGCGCCGCCTTCGGTGTGTTCACGCTCGGCCTGTTCCAGGTCCTGCTCGGCGGCCTCGATCTCGGTGAGGGCCTGGTCGAGCTCTTCTTGGCGCTGTTCGAACTCGGCTGCGGCGGCCTCGCGGGTGCCGTCGTCGCGGGCTTGCTCGATGGCCTCGTCGAGGTCTTCCTGCGCGCCTTCGATCTGTTCCCGCGCGGGTTCGGTCTCCTCTCGTGCGGTGTCGATCTCCGCTCGGGCGGAGTCGAGTTCCTCGCGTCCGGTGTCGATCTCGTCGTATCCGGCGGCGATGTCGGTCTCGGTGGCGAACGGGTCGGCGACCGTGGTGACGGGTTCGTGGTCTTCGAGTCGCTCCATCAGTTGCCTGAGAGCGCTTTCCTGATCCTCGGTGAACGGAGCCTCGTTCGTGGTTCGCACCACCACGTCGGCGCTGCCGCCGGCGAGTTCGGAGTCGGGGAACTCCTCGGCGACGCGGTCCGCCACCTCCAGTGTCTCCAGCTCCGGCAGGGATATCTCGGTGGTCAGCTGCCCGCCGAAGCCGGCAACGGCCGCGAAGGCCAGTAACAGCAGTGCGAACCACGAGGCGATGACGGTCTTGGCCCGGCGCGCGGCCAGGCGACCAAGACGATGGAGTAGTAGTGCCATGCCGGAAATATTAAACGCTACGTAGCGTATCGAATATCAGGGTTCACCCTGACAAACCCCTGAGAACGAGGCCCACGAGATCCTCACACCACTGCTCCGAGGGCCGGGCCCCGGCCAGGATCCGAATCGCCATGGTGTGACTGAGCGAGGCCGCCGCCGCCGAGAAGTCCTCCCTGGGCTCGATGGCACCGCTCTGGGCCGCGCTGTGCAGCCGTCGAACGAGGTGCCGGTCGTCCCACACCCCGACGTAGCCCTCGGTACTGCGTCCCACCGCGTCCAGGTCCGCCGAGAGCACCGCGCGCGCCAGGCTCATGTGACCGGGACCGAACGCCTCCTGTCGCAACCCCAACACCCAGGCGAGCAGATCGGCACGAAGATCTCCGGTGTCCACCACCTCCAGACCACCGACCCGAAGAAACCCGGAAAGGGTCGCCTCGCGCACGATCTCCGCCTTGGAGTTCCACCGCCGGTAGATCGTCGTCTTGGCCACCCCCGACTCGGCGGCGATCCCCTCGATCGTCAGATCGTCATAGGGCTTGGCCCCCACCAACCTCGCGGTCGCCTCCAGAACGGCCCGCCGCGAAGCCTCACTGCGCGGACGCCCACGCCGCACCTTCTCCTCAGTCATGCCCGTCATCCTAGAACCCGCCTCGGTTTCCGGTGGGGAACCGGATGGCACCCCGCCCACACCACCGGGCACGTGCGACCGGACCAGTACTCATCGATCGATCGCCCGGCCATCGTCTCCACCTCGGCCGGTTTCGAAGCCTGGGGCCTTGGCGCGTGAGTGTGCTCTCTACAGTGGCTCCAATGACGCGCACTCCCCTCTCACCACGGACCCTCGGCTCGGTGCTGACCGAAACTCTTCGGGCCACCCGCGAGTTCGACGACGCCCGTACCTGGTTGAACGAAGCGTTCAACGAGCCTATGGCTCCCGTGGCCGCGGAGGTATGGGCGCTCGACCGCGACCACGGTCACGTGTTGCTGATCCGACACCGTTGGCGCGGTTGGGTGCCTCCCGGCGGCAAGGTCGACCCGGGAGAGACACCGATCGAAGCGGCCGCTCGCGAACTCCTGGAGGAAACCGGCGTGGCCGGGGACCTCGATCCCGTGCCCGCCGCCGTCAGTGTGCGTTCCTACCGTTCGGACTGGGATCCCTCACTGGGATTCTCGTACGTGGCGAGCATCGACCGGGAGCTTCCCCTGGACGGAGAGGAGGGCCAACCGGCCGCTTGGATCCCGCTGGAGCAGGACTGGGAAACCGTCTTTCCCGAGGACCGGGACAGGATCCGCGAACACGTACGGTGGTCGGCTTCCCAGACCGGAAGCCGACAGCGCTAGCCAGAGGGTGTCGAGGGCTCAGGGGGACGCGTCGAATGTTTCGTGAGGATCTGGTTATGCTCACCCACGAAAAGTGGCCCGTCCCATGCCTGTTTCGGACGATCTCGGTCACCCGTACCTCGAAACGAAGGAGAGTCGTTGAGCTACGACGTGGTGGCCCTGGTCGGTGGACGCCCCAATGAACAGGCGATCGTCGACGCCTTGCAGTACGTCGACCCAGAGCTGCGCCTACATGTGCACGGAAACACCGACGTCCTACAGATTCGGGATCAGGAGGGCCGGCTGCTGGCCACCCTGGAACCGGGTCAAGAGGTGGAACGACCCGACGACGTGGTCCGCCTGCTCGGCGAGGACGTCGTCGCCGGTCTTCCGGAGACCTACTGGTGGGTGGAGACCCGTGCCCGTCCCGACGAACAGGGCCGTGAGGTCGCGCATCGGTTCTCCGACAGGCTCGCGCTGCGACTCGGCGGGGCGGTGTGGACCTCGGGCAGCGCCGACTTCGATCTGTGGGAGGAACCCGAACACCCGACCACCGAACGGACCGCCGAGCGGGCGCTCCTGGTCGCCCAGGACCGAGACGTGGTGCCGTTCTCCTCCTGGCTCAGCGACGCGGTGGCCACATACGGACGGGAGAAAACGCTACAGGTGCTCACCCCCGCCACCACACGGCTCACCTACGGAGCCCGCACCTTTCTGGCCGGCCCTTTGGGGCGCTGGGTCGTTCAGGGCGAGGATGGTGGACACTTCGACGGCCTCACCGGACTGGCCGTGCACTGGGACGAGACCTACGGTTTCCGGCCGGTCGAGGAACCGGTCGGGCCGAACTGGACCGAGAAGCACCCCGACGCGGCACCGGTCTCCGGGTTCCTCGCCGACTTCGCCGAAACATCGGGGACTCAGCTAGTGGTGGATGTGTCCGTTCTGCACCCAGACCCTTTCACCCCGGAGTTGGGTCGGGCCACGCAGATCATCACCGAGCACCTGACCGGAGCGAAACCATCGGTCTGGGGCCCCCACGAGCCCGCTCTCTTGGCCTGGGACCGTGCGCGGATCATCGAATCGGCTCTTCGCCGCAGGCCCCGACCATGGATTCTGTACCTGTCCGGACCACTGGATCAGGGTCCTGCGTTCTCGGGCCAGTTCCGTCTCTCCTGGCGCGGAAGTCGAGTCCTGGAGCGGATTTCGGTGGTCATCGGGTTCGAGAACGAGAACACGGTGCCTTTCGAGGAACTCCCCACCCTGGTGGAGACCTTGGCCGGGGAGGGGCTCTTGGGAGCGTTGCGGGTGCGCCGGCTTCCCGGTCGCCCCGACCTCACCTACGAACCGGTATGGACGGGACCCGCCGTTCCGGTCGGGCTCGCGATAGGACCTGACCACCTGCTCCGTATCGGGCCTGGCGCCGCCCAGGCCGGACCCATTCCGGGTGTGCTCCTTGGGGAGGGTGACAAGCAGGCGGTTTGGTATCCGGTGTTGGAGGACGCGAGCACCCCCTTGCGCGCACTGGATCTCGCCCAGCGGCAATCGGCCCACCTGTCCGCGTCGACCTGAGGAGAGGCGCGCCCGTTGCAGCCGGCTCGGCGCCCCTGACTCCACCGAAAACCACCAACGAGAAAAAGTGCCGTGCGTCACTTTTTTGAGGGTTTCAGCTTTCTCATCTGCATGTTCTGCGACGAATACCGGTGCGCTGTCTCTTCATTCGTAGCGATGCACCTTTCCCACGAACCATGGCCCTTCATGGAGAGTCACCCCCTATGTGCATACTGCTGAGGCAAGGCCACAGACCCCCGCGGGGTCGGTAAAGGACCGAGGAGGCTTCTGAATGAAATTCGAGATGGTCGAGCCTCCTGAGGGTGTCGACGACGGTGCCGCCTCCGGGTTTGCGCACCCCACGTCCACGGCTGAGCGTCTCAAGGAACCACAGCTCGCCAAGACCGGCAAGGAACGGCTCGGCACCAAACCCATCGGAAAGCGGATGGCCAAGGCCGTCGGCGGTGTCCGCACCTCGTTGAACCGCCTGAGAGCCCACGTCATTGAGCAGGACATGGTCGAGGCCGACCGTATCGCCGCCGGCCAGGTGGAGAGCGACCCCGGAGCGGAGTTCCACCCCCACCGCTTCACCCCTTCCCCCGGCAAGGAGGACCGATGAGCGAATGGAGCATCGACGTCTACGGGGTCTCACTGGTACTGACCGACCTCGGGGACCAGCTCGGTTTGGAAGGAGGAGGTTTCTCCTCCACCATCGACTCCACCTCGGACGGGATCGACATGGCGTTGTCCAATGCCAAGAGCCCACCGGTGGAATCCGCCCTATCCGGATTCTTCGAACACTTCAGCGGCGAAACCGACGCCATGTTCACACGGAGCCTGTCGTGCCTGCAAGGCGCCACCGATGCCACCACGGCCTACACCCAGGGCCAAGAGGACATGGCCGCCGAAGCACAACGTCAGGCGGGCACCACCGAAAACCTCGACCTTTGACCTCCCCCTGACCAACCCCACCCCCACCCCCACCCCCACCCCCGCTCCAGTTCCCCGGAAGGCTTCCTGGTGAGTTTCGAACCCACCGAGCCCCAGGACGGCGTGGACCCCAATCCGTTCACGCTGATCGACCCTGAGGCCATCCCCTATCCCCTGACCGACGTGTGGTCCCTCAACTACGCCGCTGAAACACTACGCAGCGGCGGGGAGGACATCGCCAGTGGGGCCGAGGACATGCGTTCCACCTGGCAGGGTCTTCAAGCCCACTACGAGGCCCCCGAGAGCGAGACGCTCTTCGCCAAGATGGACCCGGTCGTGGACCGTGGTGATGGCCTGGAAACCGACCTGTCCACCGTCGCCGGCGCGCTGGAGGATCTCGCCGAAGCCGCCAAGACAGCCCGAGGCGAGCTCAACACCCTCAGGATCGAGGCCCAGAGTCTTTGGAACCGCAACCACGACAACAAGCTGTGGTGGCTGGACAAGGACGACGAAACCGACGAGTGGGCCCTGCAGGAGAACCTCCGACTCAAGAGCGCGGTCAACGCAGCTTGGGCCACCTTCAACGAGGCCGAGAACGATTGCGCCACCCGGATCTCGAACCTCTTCGACGGACCCGCCTACGCCTCCCCCGACCAGGCGAGCGGAGATGGCGTTCTCGTCTACGGGTTGCCCACCGACGCCGGTGACGTCGACATGGATCCGCTGGACCCGGAACTGTCCTTCGATTACGTGAACAACACGGTGAACAACGTCGCGAACTGGGCGAGGGAAGAGTTCCATCCCGACCTGGCGAAGTTCGACAACCCTTACGGCCAAGCCGTGTGGGACACGGTGGTCACCGACGTGCTGTGGGGAACAGCAGTGGGGTTCCAGTCCAAACTCGGCTTCTGGCACCCCGACAACGGGTGGCGTTTCGATCTGACCGGCCGCAAGGACAACGCCAAGGCCGCCTGGATCGACGCGGGGATGGACACAGCCGCTCTGGTCGGTATCCACGACGAGCACGGTTGGTTGTGGGAACCAGGCGAAGGCGGGCAAGAAGGAGCCGGCGCCGGGTGGGACCGGTGGGTCGACAACATAGGAGACACCAAGGACGAGCTGATCGAAGGCCACACCGCCTGGTCCACCCGTGAGGACGGCGTCGCCTACTCCAACACCACCATCGCCACCAACGCGGTGATGATGACCGGTGGCCTACCGCTCAAGCTGGTCAAGATCGTGGTCGGGTCGGGGGTGGACATGCCCTCCGGGGATTCCGGCTCCGGCGGGTCCCCTGGCACTGGCTCTAGCGGAACCGGTTCAGAGAGCTCCGACGTTTTCAGGGCGCGTGGTGGGCCCGGGGCCGAGGGCTGGCCCAGCAGTCCTCTCCCCCAGGATCGTCCGGGGGGCACCACCTCGACCACCGAGCGCTTCGCCGACCAACTCGCGATAACGCAGGAATCGCTGCTGGACCCGAACCAGCACCGGCCCGCGCCATCCATCTCTCCTGACCGCCCCACTTCCGCTGACGGCCCGGCTCCACGGAATCCCCCTACCCCGAATCAGACGGAGAGCGGGCCCGCTCAGGAGGGGCGCCCTTCGCCTCAGCGTCCCGGCGACGATGACGCTCCTTCTCTCTCCGGAGAGGACGGTCAGAGCACGCCACGTCCGCAACGCGAGGACACGGGCGCCGGTACGTCGCACGGTCCTAGTCGGGAGACGGACGTTCCAGGGCCCTCCTCACACTCGGGACATGATTCCGAGTCGGAGGGGTCCAGCACTCACCGGAACGAGGAAAGTCCTCGGAGCCGCCATGACGACTCGGGCGACGGCCGAAATGACACCCGAACCCAGAACCACGACAATGATCAACCGGATCGAAGCCGTCCACGCGAGGAAACCGGGGGCCCCACACCCGCCACCGGAGGTGGCAACGACGGCAGCGGGCAAGGCGGTGGACCGCCCCTCCCACCGAGGAGCCCGGGAGACGACTCCCCTTCTGGGTCCGACCCGGGCCGACCCGAGGACGACGGAGGCGATCTCTTCGGTCCGAGTGAACCTTCCGCTCCAAGAGACTCCTCAGGTTCCGATGCCCGGCCGAGCTCGGAGAAGCCTTCAACCGATGCCCCGGTAAAGGTCGACAGTCGAGATCCTCGCTTCTTCACCAAGGAGGGGGCGCGGTTCGGCGACGACGTAACGCTGGACCCCGACACCCGGTACACGGTGTTGGAGGCGGACGGCAAACGTTCGATCGACTACATCACCGATAGCGACGGAAAGATCCGGGAGATTCGCGCCGACTCCCCCGCGTGGGGCGGAAGGAACCCGGAGTTCATGGACCCTCGGCCGGACATGACCTACGTAGTCGATGGGAACTACACTTTCCGCACGGACGAGTACGGAAGGACGGTCGAGGCAGAGGGCACCATTACCAGAGCAGAGAATCACCGCAACGAGACACAGCAAACACAGTCCGGACATGATGGGGAGCTGTACTTCGAACTCCTCAACGAACAGTACAGGAAGGACTTCTTTGAGACAGAAAAACGGTGGCCAGAACCGGGAGAGGTGCCGCAATATCAGCAAGTTGAATTTCAGGGAGGGCATCTCTTCGGCACACAGTTCTTCGGACCGGGAGAGCTTCTTAACATGCCTCCCATGCGCTTCGACATCAACCAAAATCGGACCAATACCGCATTCTCCGACCGACTCCCCGAAGAACTCGGGACGATCGACGGATCATTCTATAATTTGGAGCGCAGCTGGCGCGGACTACTGAAGCATGGGGACGAGTGGCACAACTTCAACAATCCGGATTTCAATAATGGAGAATGGAACGATGCGATTTCCTTAAAACCTGGAAAACCTGACATTCAGGCGAAGATCACTAGCGAGTTCGATCCCAGCATGCCTCGGATCGAGTACCCACCCAAATCTGGAAATTTCATCGACCCACCGCCCTCTGCCTTCAATGTGGAATGGAGCATTAATGGCGTTCCAATGGAACCTCAGCGATATAAAAATCTACCACCACTCGATTGACGCAAGGAATATCCTTTGGTAAGCAAGCATTTCAAACGAGGCCACCTTAACCACACTCAACAGCTCGATCTCATCAAGGAGATCTGCCAGTCCATTCTTTCGCGGGCACCACAAGGATGGAAAAAGGTAATTTATAGAAGTGACGCTGTGATTGACCACAGCTCTTCTAAATTTCAGGTGCACGATGCATACGAAAAAAACATAGCAGGCTGGGGACCCAACACTATCGGACCTTTGCTCGACAACTTGCGCGCAGGAATGTATCGAGAAGGCGAGGGAACCTGGTTTTCGATTAAATTCACAATCATTCGACCTGGAAATTTCCATGTCGAGTATAACTACGACGAAGATCCTCATATTCTCTTTCCCACCGCATGGGGATACACCAACGATCTCAAATATTTCCCCCGCGATGACGAACACATCCCCGATTGGCTCCAACAAAAACTCAGCGAGGAACCCCGTATGCAATCCGAGTGACCCTAGGAACGGAGATCGACCGCGAAGCGGCCTCCGACTCGACTACCACGAGAAACCTTCACCAAAAGGAGAATCAGGCCATGGAAAAACGATACTCAGATGCAGGAATTATCGAACTCACCGGAAATCAATTGGATCCACAAAAGCAACAAGAGCTTCTGGTAAAAATTGGCCGGAAGATGGTAGAAGAAGCATCGAACGACTGGGCTGAGATTGTTTACACTCGTGTCTCCGTAGCCGATCAGTCGTTCACCACCTACACGGTCAAGAACCAGAACGG
This sequence comes from Nocardiopsis sp. NPDC006832, assembly GCF_040635885.1. NCBI lineage: Bacteria > Bacillati > Actinomycetota > Actinomycetes > Streptosporangiales > Nocardiopsidaceae > Nocardiopsis > Nocardiopsis sp. NPDC006832. The sequence goes on from NZ_JBEYLC010000015.1 coordinate 19,936, forward strand.
GGACACCCTCGAATCGAGCGAACCAGTTGCGGTCAACCTGTTGTTCGAGGACTTGAGGGCGGGCCTCTACCGGGACGGAAAAGGAACATGGTTCTCGGTCCGCTACTCCGTCGCCCATCCCGGACGATTCTCCATCAAATACAACTATGAGGATCCTGAAATCCCGGGCCTCATCGGCCCAGCCTTCACCAACGACCTCAAATACTTCCCCCGCGACGAAGAACACATCCCCGCCTGGCTGCAACAAAAGCTCGGTGGAGAAGCGGACGGGTAGGAATTTTGGTACATACGGATTCACAGGGCGCCAAGGCGACCCGTCCCTCCCGCCTGGGCGAAATAGAACGCATCCTTCGCAGATGAGCTGAACAGGAATATCGAACGAACCGTAAAACTCATGCCTCGACCGCTGATCGCTCACGGATATTTCGCATCGTGACATCGGTTCGTTGACATCGAGTCGAAGACCCCACAGTTCCAACCGTGACGGCCACTGACACCCCACTCCCTAGCCCGACCATCACCCTCTCTGTAGGGCCTTGGCACGATGAAGTCGCGTGCGCTTACCTTGGGGCTGAGTACAGGTGGAGCTCGCACGCTCCTGCACCTGCCTGGCCTGGAGGAGAGAACATCAACACCACAACCGTCGTATCCGACCCCGCGGCGGAAGGGACTTCGCGATGACCGATCCAGAGGCTGACCCCGACACCCACGTGTGCGTCGATGGCGGCCTCCCGGGGCCGTGGGCCGAACGGGAGGGTGGAGCTCCCGTCGAGCTCATCACCGCCCGCGACGTGCCCCTGGGTGGACCGCGTGCCATGAACGTGCGCCGTACCCTGCCGCAACGGCAGCGTTCGTTGATCGGCGCGTGGTGCTTCATCGACCACTACGGGCCGGACGACGTGTCGGCCAGTGGTGGGATGGACGTGGCTCCGCACCCGCACACGGGCCTTCAGACGCTGAGCTGGCTGTTCCAAGGGACCGTCGCCCACATCGACTCCGGTGGCAACAGCGCCCACGTCCTTCCCGGTGAGATGAACCTGATGACGGCGGGTGCCGGCATCTGTCACTCCGAGACCTCTACCCCTGACACCCGCCGGCTCCATGGGGTGCAGCTCTGGATCGCCCTCCCCGAGGAGGCGCGCAACCGGCAGGGCCGGGAGTTCGAGCACTATGTCCCCGAGCCCGTCACCTTCGACGGCGGGTCCGCGCTCGTCTTCCTCGGTTCACTGCTGGGTTCACAGTCCCCGGTGAGCATGTACTCGCCGCTGGTGGGCGCCGAGATCAGGCTCGATCCCGGCGCGACCCTGGACCTGGCGGTCCAGTCCGGGTTCGAGCACGGCCTGCTGGTAGACACGGGCGAGGCCATCACACTGGAGGGCGTGCGCGTTCCCAAGGACGCCGTGGGCTACACCGGGGTGGGAAGCCAGAAGCTGCGTATCGCCAACGACGGCGACGAACCGGCCCGGCTCGTGCTCGTGGGAGGCGCCCCCTTCGCCGAGGAGCTCGTCATGTGGTGGAACTTCCTGGGCCGCACCACCGAGGAGATCCGGCGGTACCGGGAGGAATGGCAGGAGCGCGGCGAGCGGTTCGGGCGCGTCGAAGGCTACGTGGGGCACGGCGGCCCGGGAAAGAACCGCGATGGCATGGGATGGCTCCCGGCCCCCGACCTGCCCCAGGTTCGGATGCGGCCGAGGAAGAACCCGCCGCCCCACGCGCGGTCCCAGGACTGATCCACACCGCCGAACACCGATCCCACCGGGCCGGGGCGCCGTCGTGTGCGCCACCGACCGGCCCGGCAGCATCCCCAGAGAGGTCTTCACCTTGACCGAACCACAGACCGACAAGACCGGCGCCGTCGTGCATATCGCCCTTGACGAAACGCGCGCCATCAGCGCCTACACCGTGACCTTGGAAGACGGCACCCTCGCCGGCCGCGCCGACTTCGTCGACCCACCGGAGGGCGACGGTGAGCGCGTCTTCTTCCACACCGAGGTCTCACCGGAGTTCGGTGGACGGGGTCTGGCCGGACTCCTGCTGCGCGAGGCGCTGGCCGACAGCGTCCGCAGGAACATCACCGTCGTCCCCGTGTGCCCACTGTTCGCCAAGCACCTGAAGGAACACGGCGAGGAGTACACGGCCCAGGGCGGCAGGTTCCGCAAGCCCAGGCCCGCGGACCTGGCCCTGGTCCAGAAGACGACCGAGGAGCAGGCATGAGCGCGGAGCGTCCCTACATCGACAAGGAACACCCCACTGTGTACAAGGCGCTCGGCAAGGCGGCTGTGGCCTCCCGGGCCGCTTCGCACGAGGCGGGTCTGGGCGATGACACCATCGAGCTGATCAACGTCCGGGTTTCCCAGATCAACGGGTGCCCGACCTGCCTGAGCATCCACGTTCCCAAGGCCCGCAAGGCCGGGGTGAAGCAGAGTGTCCTGGACGTGCTGCCGTCCTGGCGTGAAGCCGGCGTGTTCACCGACATGCAAAAGGCCGCGCTGCTCCTGGCGGAGTCCCTCACCGTCATCGACCCCGCCGTCGACCGGCAGGAGATCAACGCCCGTGCGGCCGCCCACCTGACCACCGCACAGATCTCCGCGGTGGAGTGGACGACCGCGCTCATCAACGCGTTCAACCGGGTCTCGATCGCCAGTGGTCATCCCGTGATCACACGACAGGGAAAGCGATTTCCACCGCTGTAACGCCCTCCTCCCGAAAAAGCGCTACAGCGGTGGGTCCCCTTTTCCGGAAAGCCCACCTTCTCCAACAGGGTGACGTGCTCGGCACCCAAGGTTCGGAGCAAGGCGGTCACATCCGAACGAGGCTCCCGACACGGGGGTCTGCCGGCGCTCAGCAGCCCTGAGACGATTGCTGCCGCGCGCCTCTCCTATGGCAGGGAGGTCCGGACAGGTCGAGGACGGCTCCTCAGGCCTCCCACCTCCCTGACCTCCCTCCCGTATTCAGTGCGGTGACGGCGGCCGTTCCAGACCCAAATGGCCCCGAAGCGTGTCCGCCTCGTACTCGCGACGGAACAGCCCTCGCTGTTGCAGGACGGGAACCACATGGTCCACGAAGTCCTCGATCCCGCCCGGCAACGACGGCGGCATGAGGTTGAACCCGTCCGCGCCACCGTTCTCGTACCACCGGGTCATCCGATCGGCGATCTGCTCGGGCGTTCCGACCATGGTGCAGTGTCCGCCGCCGGCGGCCAGACGGCCCAGCAGTTGCCGCACCGTGGGCCGTTCGGAGTCGATGATGCGCAAGATGGTCTCGTAGCGTCCCTTGGGACCGGTGAACTCCTCCAGTGGCGGCAGCTCGGGAACCGGCGCGTCCAGCTCCCAATCGGAACAGTCCTGTTCGGTGAACAGCCCCAGCTGCTGCAATGACTCCTCGGTCGGCAGCAGTTCGTCCAGTTCACGTTGCTTGTCTTGGGCCTCCCGTTCGGTGGAACCGACGTAGGTGACCAGTCCGGGCATGATGGCGACGGACCCGGGGTCGCGGCCCGCCCGACGGATCCGCGCCTTGACGTCGCCGTAGTAGTCCTGGGCGCTGGGCAGGTCATAGGCCACGGAGTAGATGGCCTCGGCGCGGCGGGCCGCCAGCGTGCGTCCCTGTTCCGACGAACCCGCTTGGAACAGCACCGGGTTGCCCTGTACCGGGCGCGGCACGTTCAACGGACCGTCGACCTGGAAGTGCTCTCCCCGGTGGCCGATGGGGCGCACCAGGTCCGGGTCCGCGAAGACCCCCTCCCGGTCGTAGTGGAAGGCCTCGTCGCTCCAGGAGTCCCACAGCCCCAGCACCACCTCCACGAACTCCTCGGCTCGCGCGTAGCGCTCCTGGTGCGCGGGCATCCGCTCGTATCCGTGGTTACGGGCCTCGGTGTCGAACATGGACGTCACCACGTTCCAGCCCACTCGGCCTCCGCTGATGTGGTCCAGGGAGGCCAGCAGGCGTGCCGCGTGGAAAGGCGTGTAGAACGTGCTGGAGACGGTGCTGACCAGACCGATGTGCCGGGTGGCCCGGCTCATGGCCGCCAGAGCGGTCAACGGTTCGAGGAACCACCACGGGCCACCGGCGACGTCGCCCGTGGCGTGGCCGTCGGCGAAGAACACCGCGTCCAAGCGGCCGCGTTCGGCGGTGCGGGCCAGTTCTTCGAAGTAGGTGATGTCACCGATCCGTTCGGCCGGCGAGTCGGGGTGACGCCAGGCGGCCTTGTGGTGGCCACAGCCGAAGATGAACAGGTTGAGGTGCATCCGGCGATCGGGGGCCTGGTCAGGCGCGGAAGCGGCGGTCATCAGTTCATCACCAGCCCGCCGTCGACGACGAGGTTTTGACCGGTGACCGCGCGCGCCCAGGGAGAGGCGAAGTACAGGGCCGCGTCGGCGAACTCGGCCGGTGTGGTGACCCGGCGCAGCGGTGTGGAGGAGGCGATCATGTCGAAGACGCTCTCGGGGGTGGCGGAGCTGGCGTCGGTGGTGCGCAGCAGACCACCGGAGACCATGTTGACGGTGATGCCGTCGGGTCCCAGGTCGTGGGCGAGCGTGCGGGTCAGCGACAGCAGCGCCGCCTTGGCCGCTGTGTAGTCGTGGTAGGGGACGACCGGGTGCTGGAACAGGTTGGTGCCCACGTTGATGACCCGGCCGAACCCTTGGCCGCGCATGGAGGCCAGGGCCGCCTGGACGGTGTTCAGTGCGCCGTGGACGGTACCGCTGAACTGCTGGTCGAGGTGTTGTGGGGTGAGCGTGTCGGCGTGGGGTCGTGCGTCGCCGTTGAAGGAGAAGTCGGCGAGCGCGTTGTTGACGACGGTGGAGACGGAGGAGCCGAAATGGCCCTCTGCGGTCTGGACCATCGAGGCGACCTGTTCGGGGTCGCGTACGTCCGCTCGCACGGCCAGGGCGCGGTCGGGGTGGGTGGCGGCGAGCTCGCGAGCCGCTTCTGCGCTGTGGAGGTAGTTGATCACCACTCGGGCGCCTTGCCCCAGGAAGGCCTGGACCAGCCGGGACCCGAGCCCTCGGGCCCCGCCGGTGACGACGACCGTCTGTTGGTCGATGGGGAGTGCGGTGCGGGAAGAACTCATCGGTGGCCTTTCTGGCATGGGCGAAGGCGTCCCTTCGGCCACCGATACCACCGGCCATGTACGGACATCCCTTCGCCGGTATGACCCGGATCAGGTTCGACGGGTGTCATCTCAGCCCTGATCAGTGGATTCAGGGCACCCCGTGTCACTGCCGATCAAGGTAGCCCATAGGCACCCTCTCGGGCCACCGGCCGGTGCCGCGCTCGCCTCCCGCTCGGCGATCGCACCTTCGGGGAGCCGGCCGGTTGGTGCCCCTCCACGTCGACGGGCAAGGGAATGCTCCCGAGCACACGTCGACGCCCGGGTGGGGTGGTCCGGGCCCAGACTTCCGCTGCGGTCTCCAGGGCTTCTATTGGATCGCCACGTCCGTCAGACCATCGAAGGCGTCCAGGACCAACTCCTTGGTTCGGTAGGTTCCGAACCTGGCGATCTCGTTGTTCTTCAGGCCGCCCTTGGCCGTCTGGAAGGTCTCCAAGACATAGTCCACCTCCTGCCGGTCGAGCCCGTAGAGGCGGAAGCAGTAGGCGTCCAGTTCGGCGCGGATGGTCGCACGGCGTTCTTCGTCCCACGGGAAGGGTGGGCCTTCGTGGCCGAGGTCCCTGGCCAGAGGTTCCATGTCATGGGTGGTGTAGATGAGTTCGAGGACGCGAGGCACCAGGAAGCCGAGATGGGGTTCCAGCTGCTCGGGTGTGGGCACGGGAAGCTGTTTCCAGGTCATGAGGGACATGTGCGCGCCGTTGATCTTCTGGCGGCCGACGAAGTCGAAGACCAGGCAACTCTGAACGGCGCACAAGGCCGCGACCAGGTGCGGTCTCCGTTGCACGAACATGAGCGGGAAGGTGTGGCCGACGGCCACACGTGGCAGGAAGGCGGGAATCCCGGTTCGCTCATCATTCGATCGACAGATGTCACGCCAACCGTAGAGCCATTCTCTGTTCCACCCGACCTCCGACAGTCGCGTGGCCAGACCCGGTCTGGAACCATCCTCTCCGGGAACCCAGTAGCGCGGCATCGGCGCGTAAGCGGGGGCCCCTTCTCGATCTGGGCCGGTTGTCGCGGAGCTCCGGCCGTGGTGAAGCCATTCCACCGATGGTCGAAGTGGTGAGCCATCTTCGCTTCGTAGAGTGGCATCATTCGACGGCTTTCGCGCTCGAAGACGTTACCCCGTAGCTCCCACCCTTCCTTCTCCAGGCCCATCATGTCGCGGAAGAGACCGGAGTCATCGGTCATGTCAAACAGACGTTTGAACCTGATCGCCCATGGATTTCCGTCCCGTTGTCCCTCTTTCCAGAGCACCGGGATTCGACGGTAGATAGAGAGGGTGAGATCGGCGTCACGCCTGGACTGAAATAGGGGGATCGAACCCGTGTTGGGGCTGAGCAGGGCGATCTCGTCAGCGGTGAGTTCGAAGCTCCTACTTCCGTCGTCGAGATGGGCCGGCTCATGTAGGAAGAAGGCGTAGTCGGCCACAGGAACGGGGGCTTTGTCCCCGTGCAACGACAGCAAACTGAATCTCTGCCGTGCGTCGACCCCGGGGAACAGCTGCTTCAGATTCTCGAAGTCGTACAGGGAAGCGATCGACCGGTCACGGGTCAGGCTCGCGAAGAGTTCCTGGGCTCCGGCCCCGGTGGCGATGGACGTAGGGACGATCGCACCGATCCGGCCCTCGGGCTTGACGAGTGCGGTGAACAGCTCCACGAAGAGATGATCCACCTGAAGGGTGTTCACCCCTTTGACCGTGAGCCCCTTGGCACACGCGGGAAACCCCTCCGAACGCCCGGCGAAGTGCAGGGTGGATTTCACCTGACGGCGCGCCGACCGGTATCGCTCCGCTTCTTCGGGGTGGTCGCGCTGCCACTGTCCGATCGCCTCTCTACGAGCCAACCCGGCGATGCGGGCGAGCGAGGGTTCGACCACGCTGAAGTACTTCTTGTCCTCGAAGTCGAGCTTGTCCCAGGGCGGGTTCGACAGCACACAGTCGAACCCGCCCTGCCAGCCCAGAGCGCCATTGCCACCACTCCCTTCGTCGTCACAGACCCGAAAGATGTCGGGGAACTCCAGGTGCCAGTGGAAGAACCGATACCGCTCTCGAAGTCGCCTGATCTCGGCGTGGGTGGCCTCGGTCGCAGCGGCGTCCTCGGGGTCGAAGAGCCGGCGGAAGGTCTCGTCGGTCACCGGCCGGGGTGTGCCCGCCCTCTTCTCCCAGAGGAAGGTGGCGCACCAGGCGTCGGCGATGTGCACGTCCCTGCGGTAGTCGGCAGACGTACGCCAGGCCCGGTAGACCTGTTCCTGCTCTCGGACGTCCCGCAGGCTTCCCACCTGGATCGTGTAGAGCCCGTTGAGCCCCTCCGCGTAGGTGGTGTTGCCGACCTTGACCGCGTTGGACTCGGTGTCGAACAGCGCACCCTGACCGACACGTTCGAGTGTGTTGGTCCTTCCCAGTGACTCCACGACTTTGCGGTCGTCACCTTCCACCGGGGCGAAGGCCGCGTCGGGGATACCGGCCCGTATCTGCGCGGGAGTCGCTCCATGAGGGCGTTTCCACATTTGAGGTGGGGGTCGAGCAGGTCGAGTGGTCTGCCCGGCGCCATGCCCTCCAGCCACAGCGCCATCTTGGCCACGTCCAGGGCCATGGGATTGAGGTCGACTCCGTACAGACAACGTGCGACCACCGTGTGCAACGCCTGGCGGTAGGCCTCCTCCCCCGGTTCGGGCGTGCCCTCTCGGACGGCCGCGACCCGTTTGGCGATGCGTTGGCCGGCGGCCACCAGAAAGTGACCGGATCCGCACGCGGGGTCGCACACCGTGACGGACAGGAGCATCTCCGCGATGGTGTCCGCGGGGTCGAGTTCGTCGAACTCGGCGGCCTTGTCCTCCCCTCGTTTGACGGCCTCGTCGAGCACCGGTTCGAGAGAGGAGTCCAGTAGGCGGGAAATGAGGGAGGACGGGGTGTAGTACGAACCCGTCATTTTGCGCGTGTTCCCCGCCCGGTGGACCAGGTGGAAGGAGTGATCGCCGGGCCGATATTGAGGCAGGCATTCCAGCAGGGACTCATAGACCGCGCCCAACTCCCGGGAGGAAAGGGTACGGAAGGAGACCGGTCGCCAACGTCGGGTTCCGAAGTCCCGTACCCGCGACAGTCGGCGAATCGCGCGCGACAGGACCTGGTTGCTCAAGGACGCGTCATCAAGGCAACCATCCTCTTCGGTGCGGGTGAAGAGTCCACCCAGGCCCACCAGACCGAGTTCGGGACGACCGGTCTCCAGCCCGAGGGAGTCCAAGACGATGCGCAGACTCGTATGCAGGTCCCGGTGGGGGCCTCCACCTCCGCCCCTGTCGGCCACCCGTCGTAGTCGGGCGAAGGAGAAGTAGTCGGCGTAGCGCCCACGGGTGAGCCGATCGGTGTTCGTGGGGTGGAGGAGGTCGCGTTCCTCCACGACGACAAGGAAGAGTACCCGGAACACCATGCGTAGAAGGGCGGTGTGGAGTTCATCGACACGGACGGGGTGTCGCAGGTGGTGGTTGTCCGGGTGTCGCAGGAACCCGGTCCCGAGGATGACCAGGGCTTCCTCGACGTTCTGTCGTAGGGCGTCCAAGGCCTGGACGCCCGAACGCAACGCCTCGTCGCGCCAGCGTTCCATCAAGCAGGTGGACGGTGGTTCATCGTCCAGGACCTCGAATCTGGAAGCATGGAGGAGTCTCCACAGGGCGATGAACTCGTGGACCGGTTCGCCGTCGAGGATCTCCTCCAGATCGACGGACAGGTAGGCGGCTCCGGCCAGCGAGGTGGAGTCGCGTAGCAATCGCAACTCCCGGCCATTGGTCACCAGGCCCCACAAGTGGGCACCCGCACGGTTGAGGGCCTCCTGCGTCTGGGACTGCGGAGAAGCGGATCCGTCACGGCCACGCCTGTCGAGTTCGGTGTCCCAGGGCACCACCGTGATCAACAGGTGCTGGTAGCGGTGGGTCACCGGGAAGACGCGGCCTCGGTCGTCGTCGGCCGAGATTCCGGGAATTCGCAATCCGGCGAGACGCCCGAACCCCAGAGCGACGAACAACGGTTCGATCCAGCCCCGCAGCGCGGAACGCGTGGGATCGCCCGGCAACCGTCCTTCCACGTCGCGACCGGGCAACGTGCGCCGCAGCACCCACCAGGCACCGCGCAGTTCCTGCCACAGCCGCTCGGCCTCGTCCTCGACCGCCCGGGTGCCGATGATCCCGTAGTCGGACGGCCGTGCGCCCTCGACGTCGCGGCCGTCGAAGATCCGTAAGAGCATGTCCGCGGGCATGACCCCGCCGACGTCACGTATCGCGGACAGGTTCGGAGGCAGGGGCGCAGGGGGCATCGACGTGTCCTTACGCGGGGGGCGACAATCGAAGGTGCATCCACACCTGAATCCACAAGACCATTCGCACGTGCGAAAAAGGAAGACTCGAAGGTCACGTTTAGCAATTCACTGACCTTTTCCCATTTCCCTAAACCCACATCCGCAGATCTCTTTCGACTCAACCATCGAACGCATCACACTGGCACCACGAGAAACACAGGGAACTGGAAGTTTCGTATCGGCACTTTCTCCTCTGGAGACCAGTCATGAGGGCGACCAAGGGTTCCAAGACGTCTGAACACGGTTCTCCGGCTTTTGCGAGCATCACACCCGTCTCCTGGCAGCTCGCTCCGTGTCCGGCCAGAACCCAGAAGAGGCCCACCCGCCCCTCTTCTGGCCGGTTGCGGCCAACATCGGTCGTTCCACCACCGATACACCATCTTTCGGATGGGTCGCCGTCCCACAGCTGATATCAACGATGGGTAACGTTCCACGGGCAGATCGTGTCCGTGCACTTCGAAACGGAAAGCGGGAGCTGTGGCCAGGGGCGACCAGGAACGCGCACGTGTCGTGGACTTCTGGCGGGCGGTCGAGCTGTTCGAACCCCAAAAGGTGGACCGCCCCGACCTCAGAGGCGACACCCCGGTCTACGAGGTGGAGGCCGGGCTTCCCCTGCCCTGGCAGAAGGGGCATCCCCTCCAGAACAGGCGCCCACCGCGCAACACCGTCTGGCGGCACACCGTCTACCTTGGCGTCTTCTCCACCAAGGAGACCCACACCATTCTCGACCAGGTCTTCGGGGCCGACCCACGCCAGGTGGAGTCCCGAGTCGGCTCGGAGACCGCGCTCGGCGCCTTCGAAGTGGACGAACACGGACAGGCCCTGCTCGGTGCCCAGACCGTTTCCACCTGTGGCTGGGCCATCGGTAGGACCTTAGGTCCCGGGCCGAGGAGCAAGGACTGGTTGGAGGGGTTCGCGACCGCCGAGGAGCGCTTCGAGACCCTGTACGAATGGTTGGTCGCCGAGCCCGGCCCCGCCCCCACCCGAGCACTGCTCGCCCTGGTGGACGGCGGCCTGGTCACGGCTCCCCTGTTCGAGCTCTGGGAGGCCGTTCGTGCTTCGCTGAGCGTGTCGGCCGAGGTCGCCGGTTCCCTCGCAGTGGAGATGGAGGGGGTCGAGGCCGAATTCTTGGCTTCCGCGGAGACTTCGGCGGAAGCGTCCGGTGAAGTGTCCGCAGGGGCGTCGACGGAGAGCGCCCCACGTTCCTCCACCACTCGTTCCCTGGGACATGACGAGTTGAAGGCCCTGCAACGGGTCCTGGCATCGCTGCTCTCGGTACAGGGGCGTTTGGAACTCGGGATGCGGATCCGCAGTTATCCGGTCTCGCTTTCACGGGCTCAGGAGGAAGCCCAGCGCCAAGAGGCCCTTCTGGCCCGGCATCGTGGGGACACCGACACGGGTCCGGCCGAGGACGAGGAGGTGGAGCCACCGGACACCCCGTTGTTGAACAGCTTCATCGCCGATGACCTGGCCAAGGTCGCCGGGGCGGTGCGAGCGGGCGACCTTGGCCCCGCTCTGCGCTCCTATCTCTCCTCCTCCAAGGAGGTGTCCGGAATCTCCCGCGAGGACATCCGGGCGGAGGGCGACGCCGCGACGGAAAGGGTTTTCCCTGAACTGACCCCGGCCGGTCGCTGGCCCGCCAAGGACACCCATCCCTTGGCCCTGAGCCAGCAGATCGCGATCAACAGCGTTGTGGAGCGCTTGGGCGAGCGCCCCGGTCTCTTCGCCGTCAACGGCCCTCCCGGGACCGGGAAGACGACGTTGCTGCGCGACCTGATCGCCCACGTGATCGTGGAGCGGGCCCGGGTGTTGTCCGGCTTCGACAAACCATGGGAGGCCTTCACCAAGGAATGGGACGGTTGGGAGACCTCCCGAGGGCGTACCGCCTTTCCCCGTCTACGACCGGAACTGACCGGTTTCGAGATCGTCGTCGCCTCGACCAACAACGGTGCGGTCGACAACGTCACCACCGAGATCCCGGGCCGGGAGGCCATCGACGAACGTTGGGCGCACACGGACTACTTCGCGGCCACCGCCACCAACATGCTCGATGGCGACAAGAAGGCGTGGGGGACGCTGGCCGCGCAGCTGGGCAACGCGCGCAACCGGCGCAACTTCGTCAAACGCTTCTGGTGGGGAAACCACCCCGATGGTTCCACAGGCGAGCATGGCATGCAGGACCTGATCAAGGGGCTCGATCAGGCGAGCCGTGGCGGTCAAGGCGCGGTCGTTCGGAACTGGCGCGCGGCGATCGACGGGTTCACCCGCGCCTTGCGCGAGCGGGACCGGTTGGTCAGCTCCCGTGCCTCGGTGGCCCGCGAACTGAGGCGGCTCCCCGAAATGAGGCGAAGCCTCCAGCGCACCGAAAGGGCACTGCGACTGCGGGACGAGGAGCGGAGCAGCGCGGTTCGTAGGCTGGCGCAGAGCGAACTCGACCTGGTCGAACCCCGGAAGAAACGCGAGTCGGCCGAGGGTGAGCGGACCGCGCATTGGGAGTTCAAGCCGGGTTTTTGGGACGTCCTGTTCTCCTTGGGCCGCAGGCTGAGGGAATGGCAAAGGCGCGACGACGACCTCCTGCGCGAGGTCGAGCGTCATCGCGGCGTCGAAGCGGAGCGCAAGGCGGCGGCCGATCGGGCCAAGGACGAGGTGAACCGGTGCGAGCGGAGCCTCTCCCTCGCCCACCAGGAACTCGAGGAGCATCGGCGGCGGTCGGCCGCCACCGAGAAGGTCGTGGCCCAGGCCCGAAAAGAGTGGCCCGACCATGTTCCCTTCGCTGATCCCGCCCCCGACGAACAAGAGCGTGAACGCGGTGCCCCCTGGAGCGACCCTGAGCTGACACGCGCCCGCACCGAGGTGTTCCTGGCCGCCTTGGAGGTGCACAAGGCGTTCCTGCACGCGGTGCCCAAGAAGATGGCGGCGAACCTACGGGCCGCGGTGCGGGTGCTCTCCGGGGAGGCTGGTGGTGCCCCGGCCGAACTGGTCCGTGACGCCCTTCGCAGCCTCTTCCTGGTGGTCCCGGTGGTCTCCTCGACCTTCGCCTCCTATTCCCGGCTCTTCGAGGCCTTCGGTTCCCAGTCCCTGGGATGGCTGTTGGTCGACGAGGCCGGTCAGGCCACCCCACAGCAGGTGGTGGGCGCGCTGTGGCGGACCCGGCGCGCGGTGATCGTCGGGGACCCGCTCCAGTTGGAGCCGGTGACCTCGCTGTCGTTGCCCGCCCAACAGCACCTACGCGCGCACTTCGGTGTGGAGGAACGGTGGTTGCCCGCCCGCACCTCGGTGCAGGCGCTGGCGGATGCGGTGACTCCGCTCGGCACCCTGCTCGAACGCGCGGAGGAGGAACCCCTGTGGGTGGGGGCGCCCTTGCGTGTGCACCGCAGGTGTGACGACCCGATGTTCACCATCTCCAACCTGGTCGCTTACGACGGGATGATGGTGTACGGGACCCCTCCACGCGCGGACCTGGACCTGCCTCGGAGTCAGTGGGTGAACGTTCCCGCGCCGGGGCCGGGTTCACCCGACCACTGGCGGCCCGCCGAGGGCGAGGCGCTGGAGTGGCTGTTGGGTGGTCTCCAGCGCCGCGGGTATCCGATGGAGGACGTGTTCGTGCTGGCGCCCTTCCGCGCGGTGGCCACGCAGGTGGGCCGGATCGCACGACGGTTCGGGGTGCCCGTCAAGCGCAGCGGCACCATCCACACCTCTCAGGGCAAGGAGGCCGGCGTGGTGGTGTTCGTGCTGGGTGGCTCCCCCGATCGAGAAGGGGCCATGGAGTGGGCGGCCAAGACGCCGAACCTGCTGAACGTGGCCGCCAGCCGTGCCAAGCGCAGGCTCTACGTGATCGGCGACCACGCCGCGTGGGCCGACCGGCACCACTTCCAGACCTTGGGACGTCACCTGCCTCGGCGAGAAGCACAGAACCGGGGGTGAGCACTGAGGTGCCCGTCTCCACGCGGCTTCCTCGAAGGGACCGAAGAAGGTGGCCTTCGAGGAAGCCACGTGGGTGACCGTCAAGGCCCCGGTTTTTCCGACTCGGGCGTCAGTCCAGGTCCAGACCCAGTTCCCGAAACCTTTCCTGGAACCTCCGGTCGGCCTGGGCGCTCTGTTCCAGCAGATGGGTCAGGGGGAGCCCGTAACGTTCGCTCCACTGACGGACCGTGTCCGCGAGCGCTCGCTGACGGTGTCCGACCAGCTCGTCGATCTGTCCACTCAGGGGTTCGACGAACCGGACACGTACGTACTCCAGCAGTTCACGACGATCCTCGTGGAAATGGTCGTTGACCTCGTAGGCATGATCCGCCCACACCTGGGCGAGGGCACCGGCGAGTTCGTATTCGTCCAGCACACCCGCTTCGGTGAGCTCGGTGCAGAAACCATCGACCAGCTTCTGCCTGAAGGCGCCGAGGGTGGGGCGTGCGGTGGGCGGATGCGCCTGGTGAACGATGTCCGGCCAGGAGTGTCGAAGCCTCTCGACGAGGTCCCCGACCACAGGACCGGCCAGGGTGGAGAGCTGTTTCATCACCCCGGCGAACCCGTCGGTGCTCTGAGGGAACAGGTAACCGTGGGAGTCTCGTTCGAAGAATCGCTCAGGGGGCTGCCCGAACGCGGCGAATCGCGCCCGAACCGGCTCGACCTCTTCGGGAGGAACCCCTCCACTGACCATGGCTCGAAGGTCGGGAGATTGCCGCGCCGGCGGATCGATGTATCGGCGGATGTTCAGGTCGTGCGCGTTCGAGGCGATCTCCTCGTACGGCACCAGCCGGGAGAAGCCCGGTAGTTCGGCTCGCCACTGGAAGACCCTTGTGATCTTCTCGATGTGGCGCGGTTCCAACCGGTTCTGGTTACGCCCCTTCTCCACTTCCCGCTCGGCGTTGATCAACAGCACGTCGGCTGATTCCCCGGGGTCTTGGACGGGACTTCGAAGCACGATCAGGCAGGAGGGGATCGCCGTTCCCTGGAAGAGGTTGGGCCCGATTCCGACGATGGCCTCGATCTCTCCGCGCTCCAGGAGTGCACGGCGGATACGCTCCTCCGGTCCCCCGCGGAACAGGGGGCCATGGGGCATCGCCATGATGACGCGTCCCCCCGGTCTGATCGAGGCCCGCATCTGCTGGAGCATCATCAGTTCGGATTTGGATCCCGAGGTGTGGCCGAGGAAACCTGGTGGGGTCCGGTAGCTCTCCTGCTCGTAGTGGAGGGAGAAGGGAGGGTTGGACAGAATCCTGTCGAAGCTCCGACCTTCGTCATCGGTCGGGCGCCATGTGCTGAGCGCGTCCTCATGCCGGATGAGACCCGGGTCGGTGTCGTGCAGGAGGAGGTTGACCCTGGCCAAGAACGCGCTCGCCTGGTTCACCTCGGATCCACTGATGGGTGTCTCACCGCGTTCCGGGGCGCCCACGTGGTGCAAGGCGGCGATGAGGGTCCCGCCTTGCCCCGCGTAGAAGTCGCCCACGACCATCCCGAGTCGGAGTTCGGCCAGCCGGACCATGAGTTCGTTCACCGAACGTGGTGTCGAGAACTCGTCTCCCCGAATCCCCTGGCGTTCGCTCAGCAGGCTCAGGAAACGGTCGAAGATCTCCCCGACCAGGTACCGTCCCTCCCGTTCGGGCAGACGCAGCAACAGACGGTGAACGGCCCGTGCGGCCTCGGTCAACCTTTCCGAGGGGAAATCGCGGAAGGGCCTCTCGCTGGCGAAGAGTTCGCGACGGTTCGCCGCCTCCAGCCAGTCATCCCATTGCCTCTGTAGGCCCCCGGGCCGTTCCCGCGAGGGTGGTGACGGGGCTTCGATCGCTTTTGCCAGTCGGCTCCGCGGCGTGCTCGTGTCCCCAAGGAACTGGTCGCTCTCCGGCTCCATGTCCGTTCCCAGAACGAGCAGCGCCGCCACCACCCCGGCGGTTTCGCCGAGGCTTCCAGCGGCCAGCTTCTCGGCGATGCGCAGCAATTCGTCGGATTCTCGGACCACCACGGCCGGCTCACTCATGAGGGCTTCCCTTCGAGTAGCGCCTCGAAAACGGAGGGGCGCAGGGCTTTCATACGTTCCACGACGGCGAGCCTGGCCGCGATGGCCCCGTCCATGTCGGTGAGGGTCGCCACGATCCTCTCCTGCTGTGCGGCTTCGGGTACCGCGATCTCCAAGTCGCGCAGCGCGGTGGCGTTGAACGACGGGATGGTGCTGGACAGCGCGGGTCCCTTCAGGCGTTCCAGGGTTCGTGGCTGTGACAGGTAGGCGGCCAGGTAGGAGGGGTGGACTTGGCTGGAGGGTTTGATCCGTACCCGCAGGCAGGAGGAGCCGTAGACCCATCCCCGTTGGTCCGATTCGATGACGGCGAGACGTCCCAGGGCCCCTTGCCTGACGACGAGCAGGTCCCCTTCCTCCAACCGATAGGCCTCAAGGGGTTTCGTTTCCCGTTCGGGAACCCTGCGCACGTTGCGCGAATCGACCCGTTGGGCCTCGGTGAAGTCGGCGGGGGTGATGACGGGAAGCCCTCGGGGATGGTCACCGAGTTCCTTGAGACGGGCCCCGGAGGGACCGGCCTTGACCTCGGCGACCGCGCCGAGAGGAGTGCGCTTGGGGGGCACCGCTCCTACTGGCCGCATGGGTTCTCCTCTGTCTGATCTGTTCGGGGGTGGCCCCCGTGGGGGCGGGGGCGCCCGCCGAGGCGCCCCCGAGTGGTCAAGCCTGACAGGTTCGGCACCCGTAGAAGTGTTCGGCCGTGTCGGCGAAGAACTTCTTGGCCTTGGCCTTCATCGTCGCCGGGGCGTTCCGCGCGAAGTACAGGGCCGCCGCGGCCAAGAGGGCGCCCAGCTCCTCACTGTCGTAGCCGAAGGGCACGATGATCACGAGGATCACGATGACGAATCCGAACAGGGCCGGACCGGTCTTCCTCAGCCGGGATCCGGCCTTGTTCTGGCGCTCCTGGTCGTCGTGTTCGTCGTGTTCGTCGGGGGTGTTGAGCAACTGCTCTCCAAAACGTTCGTGATGATCACTGACGCCGTCCGCACCCTCCCTTAGGCTCCGACCCTTACGGGCGGGTGCGGTCTGTCCGTCGAACGGGCTCCGGTGCGGGTCCTGACACCGTGACTTCGAGCCGGCCAACGGTTTCGAGTACGCCCCCAAGCTAGCACAAACAGATTGTCAAACCTAGGTTGGCTGAGAAGCACACAGGAGGAGAGGGCATCCAGTGCAAACCAAAAATCCAGACATGCGGAACACAGCACCACATATCTCCTGCCCCATCGACTGGACAAGAGAAATCGCCACGAGTATTCATTTATTACCGACAGAATCAGCGGCAACAATGTGACTCAAGTCACTATCAGGAACTCCCCATAGAGGCCTCGACCGCACGCCCGGAGAAGAGTGGAGTCCTCATCCCACGAGGCATTAGCAAAGGCAGCTTCGCCACAACTCATCGCGGGTGCCCAGACAACCTGGATGGTGACCACTCATGCGGGGCGCGCGATGGGACTACGGCCTTCCTCCACGCACGGGCGCCCGACCACGTTCACGAAACCGAACGCAGTAGCGGCGGCGTGAGCATCGAGGACCCTCCTTTGCGGTACAGGGCCGCCGGCCGCCCCGCCGGCTGGGCGCGTTGCTCTCCCGTGGGGTCCACGAACCCCTCCGCCTTGGTGACCTTGCGTCGGAAGTTGCTGGGATCCAGCTCACGCCCCCAGATCACCTCGTAGACCGCCCGCAACTCGCTGAGCGTGAACGGTTCAGGACAGAAGACCGTGGCGACGGTGGTGTACTCCAGCTTCTCCCGAACACGCTCCAGAGCGTCACCGAGGATTCGGTCGTGGTCGAAGGCCAAGGAGGTGGACACCGCGACGAGCTCCTCCACCGGCACCCAACGGGCATGCGCCGCATCGCTTCCCCCCACTGCCTCGGGCAGGTCCGCCCCCAAGGCCAGGTAGGCGATGGTGACGACCCGCCCCCGCGGGTCACGACCGGGATCGCCGAAGGCACCGAGTTGTTCCAGGTGAAGCCGAGAGCCGTCGACCCCGGTCTCCTCCAAGAGTTCGCGCCGAGCACCTTGGTCGAGGGTCTCCTGTCTTCGGACCCTCCCGCCGGGCAACGCCGAGTGCCCTTGGAACGGCTCCTCCCCTCGCTCGATCAACAGAACCATCAACGCTCCGTTCCTGATGGTGAAGATGGCCAGATCCACCGTGACCAGGGACAACCCCACGTCAACGGCTCGCGCCAAGCGCTCGTCCACTGCGACCCCCCTTAAAGGTCATCTTGACTTTAACCATCCGATCCACTTATGGTCATCCCGACCTTAACTGGATCGGCACAGGAGAAGTGCATGTCCATCACCGATCACGTCTCTCCATCCCCTGTTTTTCGCCCTCCTCCGGAACAGGAGGAACCGACCGGGGCCACCCGTCACCTCTGTACCGGTGTGCACATCGACGAGGACTTCCGAGACCTCGTCATCAAACAGGTATGTACGGCCCCTTCACGACGCGCGGCCCCCTCCTACGAATTCGACCTCGTTCCGGTGATGCGCCACGCGTGGTTGTCCCTGCACCTGACCTCGTTGTCGAGGTCGGGATTGCTCACCGCCCTCGCCACGCCCTACTTCTGGGGATTCACGGTGACGACCCTGTTGGTCGCCGGTGGATACGTACTTCTCGTACTCCTGGACCACGCCTGGCGGATCTCCAAGGAGCTCACACGGCCCGAAGAGCCCTTGCTGACGAAGAAGAGGCGAAAGCGTCGACCGAAGTTGCCTTCCAGGTCCAGCTGGAAGTACGGGGAGGAGAGCAAACGTCTCAAGAACACTGGCGCGTTCGCCCTGGTCCTTGCCCTCGCCATGGTGGTCCTGGCCTTCTCCCATCCCATTCAGGGAACGCTGGCCCTCTACCTGGGCTGCGCCGTCGCCCTCCTCACCGCGATCGTCGGCGGTCTGCGCCAGGCGTGCATCAACCACGCTCACAAAGCCACCGCTCTCAGGCCCAAACGCCTCTCCCATCGGGAGAAGGTCGTCGACGAGCAGCAGAAGCATCCCTGTGTGGTCTACCAACGCCCCGCCCACAAGAAGGACGGCGAGGACGAGGACGCGGGCGTGTTCACGCTCTTCGGTGAGGAATCACCCTTCATCGGAGCGGGAGAACTGATCCACCAGTGGAATCCACCCATGAGCGTCCAACTCCTGCGCAAGGGAAGCGACGACAAGCCCTTACACGAACGGGAGCACCGGCACCCGCCCTTCAAGCCGCACGAACTGATGGACCACCTGCGCGCGGCTGTCGCCGACCTTCGCGACGACCATGAGAACGTCCGTCTTCCGGCGCAGGTACGCGACCGTATCTACGTCTCCCATTCGGACGTGTCCACTGACCGCTCCATCCTGCGGGAATCGGTGGATCCGGTCGCGATGCGCCGGATCATCGACCGACAGGACTCCGCGCACCAGCACTTCCTCGAAGTGAGCGTCCCCGACGCGGGGGGAGAGCTGGTCGCAACGGTACTGCTCCAGGTAAGGGTGCGTGGCCGAACGCTGAGCCTGGCGTTCGCGGCCTGCGCACTGACCCGTAATCCGGACGACTTCCGTAAAGCGGAAGAGTTCGGCCAGCACGGAAAACGGGCCATCGTCAGTGCCGCTTGGCACGACCTGTTCCGGCTCCCCCGCCACATCCGTTCACTGGGACGCATCACCCGTTACCCGTTCTACCTGGCCAAGGCCCTCTCCGGCCTCCTACACCGGGCCTTGGTGCTCCGCGGCATCGACTTCACCCTCGTTCCTCGCCGCAATATCGGGATCGGCAGTCGAATCAGCGTTCGCCAGGAATTGGCGGAGGACTGGAGCAAGGTCCAACTCGACAAGACCACGCTTCTCGGCCACATCAAGAACGTCGAACAGCGGCTGCTCAAAGCCACCAGCGACTTCCTCGACTCTCACGGTGTCGACATCTCCGACTTCGATGATCGCGCGCTACAGATCATCAACAGCGGCATCGTCAACATGGGCGGAACCAACGACTTCACCAACACCGCGGTCGGCGACCAGGCGCACCAGCAGACGCAGAGCCCTCCTTCCACCCCCAATGCCTCACAGAACGGGAAAGCCGCATGAGCCTCCACCAACCTCCGAACAACAGTGGCATCGTCAACATGGGCGGAACCAACAGCTTCACCAACACCGCGGTCGGCGACCAGGCGAAGATGATCACGCCCTCGGACCCCACACGGCCCTTGCAGGTACGCACCTCCTCGGCGCACTCCGAGTCCGACCAGCGGAAGGACGTCGGAATCGTCACGATCCTGCCCGTGGAGACACGAGCGATCCTCGACGAACTGGGACTGGAGCGGCCCCGCAAACAAGAAGGCCTGTTCTTCAGCGCCGGTGACGTCTCCACCGAAAGTGGTAAGGCGAGCGTGGTGGCCACCCAGACCCTCGGTCCCGGGCAACGTTCGGTGATGTCGGCACTAGACCATCTGCGCCACCATTTCTCCCCACGTCTGTGGGTCCTGGTCGGCATCGGAGGCGGACTTGGGAACTCCCCCAGCCGCGCCGGCGGTGGCCGTATCGGTGACGTCATCGTCTCGACCCGAATCGTCTACTACGACTCACGCAAGATCACGGCCGGCGACCGCGTTCAGCGCCGTGGTGAGGAACGGCAGGCACCGGCACGCGTCGTCCACGCGGCGAACGCCTACTTCACCGACCGGGGAGAGCCGGCGGTGATCCGCGGCCGTGTCAACGGGCACCGTAAGCGCAGCTTCGAGGTCCACCATGGCCTGATCGGTTCGGGGGAGGCCGTGATCGCCCACGAAGACGCCGAAGAGCGGCAGTGGCTGAAGCACTACAACGACAAGGTCATGGCCGTGGACATGGAGTCGGGCGGGCTCAGCCAGTTCTGGCAGGAGAACTCGGTGCGCGGTGAAGGCAACCCGGACTGGGTCGTGGTTCGGGGCATCTCGGACGGAGCGGACGCGCAGAAGGACGACGACGCCCATGCTCTGGCCGCGCACAACGCGGCGCACGTCGTCCACGAACTACTCCCGTATCTACTCTGACCCGCTCTGGTCGCCAGCGATCCGAACAAGGGAAGTGATCACATGGTCGCGTTCGTCCTCGGCGTGCTCAGTTCGATCCTGGCCACGATGATCCTCGTCCTCGTGGGGTGGATACGATCCTCCCGCCCTCGTTGGTGGCTGGTGGCCCTACTCGCCCGGCTGACCGGAACCGGTGTGCACCGCGTGTACCGACGGCAGTCGTCGGCGGAGAAGGATGTGACTCGGGATCTGGCGCGGGCTCGCTGGGTGAGGGTGTTGACCGGCCGGGGCAACACCCTCACCAGGGACGTTTTCACGCCGTTGTGGTCGGATACCACCGGCCGGGTCGAATCCGTGCGGGTTCTGCTGCCCGATCCCGACGCGGTTCCCGGCGAATGGCTGGCGCTTCGGGCCGCGGAGCTGGAACCCATCGACCCGGGGTTCACCCCCGATCTGCTGAGAAACCAGATCCGCGCCAACACCTCCTATCTGAGCTCCGTGGCGAAGGGCCGGGAGGGGATCGAACTCCGCCGATTCGATCTGCCTCATCTGTACCGCGTCATCGTCACGGACCAGGCCGCCTACATCACCTTCTACGACCGGGGTAGGCACGGGCGGCACTCCCCCTGCCTGTACGTGCGTGCTCCGGGTGTGCTCTACGAGGCCGCCCTCCATTTCTTCTCCACCACCTGGGCCGGTGCACAGGCGGTACCGACGGAGCAGAGCCCCGACACGGGAGCACCGAACAGCTGAACAACCGGCCAGAGGAGGAGAGGAATCACGGCCCTCAGTCCAGATGACCGCGTACCGCTTCACGGATCTTGTCGGCGTGGAGGTAGATCTCGTCGATCGATCCCAGCGGATGGCGGGTCTCGTTCTTCTCCGCGTCGAAGGTGCCGAGGTACTTCTTCGACTTGGCGTTGAAGTGCAAACGCGCGATCGGCTTACGGTTGTTGTCGTCCAGCAGGATCGCGAAGTAGCTCTTGGAGTCCCGTTGTGCGATCCGCTGGGGTTTGACCTCGCTGCACGCGATCGCCTTGACGACCTGGTATCCCTCCAGCTCCTCCAGGGTGGTCTCGATCCCGGTGCCTCGGACCAGGTCCTCCTCGGCGACCTCCGCGCTGTCGACCGACACCGAATCGGACTGGGGACGTGTCGTCTCCAAGGCCTTCTTCAGCCGGATGTTGACCTGGTCGTCGAGGAAGGTGGACGCGGCCTCTTGGACCAGCGGGGTGAACTGCTCGCGCGCCCGCTTGGTGAAGGATCCGTCATAGACGCGGCCGGCGAAGAACTTGACCCACTCGTCCTCGGGCTCCTGGAACTGTTCCGCCAAAGTGCGTTTGATCGCGCCGATGTACTTGAGCTTCTCGGCGGCGTCGATCACCGAATTCAGGTCGAAGGACGACTTGGTGAGTTTGCGCAGCTCGGGCAGGAGGCTCTCGTCGACGTCACCGAGGTCGAGCACCATGAACGGCCTGGAGTCCATCCGGTTCGGTGCGTCGAGGTCGGTGTAGAACTGGTATTCGACGCCGTTGGTGAGGACGGCGATCCGCGCGTTGGTGACGGAGAAGTACCGGTACAGCTGTGAGGCGTTCTCGATCGTCAGAGTCCCGTTCGACTTCTTGCATTCGATGAGCATCTGTACTTCGTTGTCGCGCATGATGGCGTAGTCGACCTTCTCCCCCTTCTTCACCCCCACATCGGCGGTGAACTCGGGGACCACCTCACGCGGATCGAAGACGTCGTATCCGAGGACCGTCGCGATGAAGGGCATGACGAAGGCGGTCTTGGCCGCCTCTTCGGTCTGAGTCATCTCCCGCTGGTTCTGCACCTTGGTGCTGAGAGCGGAGACCTTCTCGGAGAATTCCATAGCGACCTTCCTACGAAGTTCGGCCGGAGAACCAGGCAATCGGAAAGATCGATGTCAGAGGCAGGGCCTGTTCTCACGACGAGGCCGCAGGGACATGCGGATTCAGGACAGGCTTCGCCTCTGGGGGCATTCCACCCACCCCGGTAAACCGGGAGGGCTTCTCCATCGTCTTGATCATCAAGGACATCGATCACTTCACAGTTAGCACAATACACGGGTTACTTGTGAATATAGTTAACGATTAAATCTCGGTGCGGACAAGGCGCACTCTGGCCCACTGACCTTCGACGACACGTCCCGCAGTGGTGTCGCAGGGGAGGGCGTCCACCCGGGACGAACAACCATGGTCGGCATCGGACCACGGGTTCAAGGACCGCCCGAGACTCAGACCCGGTTCCACTCACCGCAGCCGCTCGTCTCGAAGGCCATGTCCGAACCGCTGATGGTCACGATCTGACGGCCACCGCCGAAGTTGTTGGCGATGATCGAATCCAAGGAACCGTCGGTTCCGGACAGTCTCGCCCAATAACAGCTCGCGGTGTCCCCAGAGCGGTAGGTCCCCGGTGAGATCTCGTCGTTGACGAGGAAGGTCCCGGAGCCGGGGAAGCGGTTCTCCTCCGCTTCGGTCTCCAGGTCGGTGACCTCGCCCTCCCTGGTGTCCAGGTCCTCTTCTCGCTGGTCCAGCTCTTCGGAGCGTTCGTCCAGATCGCCTTCACGGTCGTCGAGCTCACCCTCTCGGGTGTCCATCCCTTCTTCCCGGTCGTCCAATCCGTCCTCGCGTTCGTCCAGCTCCCGGAAGGGGCGTTCGAGCTGTTCCACCTCTTCGCGCAGCCCACTGATGGTGTCCTGGTAGTCCAGTTCCTTCTCCAGAGCCTGTTCCAGGTCGGATCCGGCCGACTCGTGCCGTTCGGACAACTCCAGGTAGACCGGCGTGCGCTCCGGCGCTCGCGACGACCACCCCAGGAGGGCTCCCGCGCCGAGCGCCCCGACCACGATCAGCACCAGGGGCAGCGACGGCTTTCTACGGCCGCCCTCCCGCAGCTGGTCGAGTGCACCGTCCTCCGTGCGCACCGAATCATCGGACATGGCAGATCACCGCTTTCCCGGTGCCGTCCGCACCGAATTCCGAACCGGAAAGGACTCTTGACTCACTCGGACGAGGGATTGCGAACCAGAGCCTCAACGTCGAAGGCCCACGGCCCGGCTCAGTCCAGGTCGACGCGGACCCCATCGGCGAAACCGCCCTGTCCGTTGACCAGCATGTGGTCGACCTCGAAGTCGACCGGCACGTCGTAGGCGAGCACGCCGGTCTCTTCGGAACCGGGGTTGGTGTCGAAGCCGAACAGCGTGGAGGCCCACAGCTCATACCGGTACATGGAACCGGCCTCGTCCATGAGGACCTGGTCTCGTTCACCGAACGACCGCGGCTCACCGCTGATGTTCTTCACCGTCAACTCAACGGTGACCCACTGCCCCGAGGGCTCCTCGGCGAAGAACTCGTCGAGCTGCGCGGTGGGGACGTCGTACTCGATCGCGTGCACGATGATCTCCCAGTCTCCGTGCTCGATGCTCTCTCCCAGGCTCGGGTGCGTTTCCTCGGGCTGCGCATCTTCCGCGCCCTCGTCTTCCGTCTCGCCTCCACCGCCCTCGTCGTCGGTACCGGTCGGGGCGTCGGCCACCGTGGTGTCACCCCCGTCATCGGTGGTGGACACCAGCGCTCCGAGGAAGAGCAGAGCGAAGAAACCCATCACGCCCATGCCCAAGCACCCGAGGCATCCGAGGCCGAACTTGGCACCGGTGGACATGCCCGGTCGGGGACCGGGAGCGGGTCGACCGTGGGGGTAGTGGCCGTAACTCATGGGATCACTCCGGTCTGGTGGATGTGGATACCGGCGGAGTCGACTCCGCCGAGGGCCGGGCGGCGCGGAGAAGACCCCTGCATCGCTTCACGCAATATACACTAAGCGTGTGTGAATATAGTTAACACCATAGCGTTCACATCTGACATCAACTCAAGGAGTCCCCATGCGCAGTCGCCTCGCCCTCGCCACCGCCGCCCTCGGCCTGCTCCTGACCGGCTGCGATGAGAACGAGACCGTACGTCTGGAACCTCCCTCCCCTTCCGCCGCGCCGGCGGCCATTACCCCCGCGACCTCCCTGCCCTCCACCCCCATTGGCCATCGGGGCGCGTGAACGGCCTGGCCCACACCAACAGGCGCTCTCGATGGCATCAGGGCGAGAGCGCGGCGCGGACAGAGCGTCCGACCCATGCCCGCGACTCGGGGCACCCCAGGAAGGTGAGTCACGAATGCGTTCGGCAGCCCTCGATTCCAGCGATGGAAGTGTGATCGGAATTACAATTCCTGGCGCTCTTTCGGGTAAACCGATATGCCGAATCGAAGTTTTTCGATCTCCCTGGGGAACTCTGGCACGATGACGCCCCGTCCCCGCAGCGGGGTCGCACCAAGCTCGACGAAGAGCGGCCATGACCTGCGGAATCCGACCCGCGATACGCGCGACGCCGGATAGAATACAAAGCACCATGTCCAAGCCGGTTGCTCTGCCCGCTCCATACCGGCCCCTGCAAGGAGATCACTGTGAACAAAACCGGGTGGATCGTGGCTACCGCGATCGGCGTGGTCGCATTGTTGTTCGGTTTCTGCATCGGATGGTTCGGAAACCAGGCCTACATCCGTTCTCAATTCGAGTCCGCGTTCGAGGACTTCGCGGAAGATACCGAAGTGCCCGTCGAGGAGACGGACATGGAGGCGATGGAGGAATACGAGGAAGAGCCCTCGGAAGTACCCGCCGGGCCTCCGGAAGGCGAGCCGAGCGACGGTGTGTTCGACTACGAGGTCACCGATTCGCGCACTTCGGCCACCTACAACGATGAGTCGTGTGGTGAGCAGCACTCCGCGTCGGGCGAGTACCACGTGCTCACCATCAGGGCGCAGAACGTGGGGTCGGCGCCGGCCTACCCGCCGTCGGATTCCTGGGAAGGGGCGTACGCGTACTCCGAAGACGGCACCCAGTACTCCACGGACGACAACATCTGCGCCTTCGCGGACGAGACCAACCCCGGCAACAGCACCGAGTACGAGCTGGTGTTCGACGTTCCCGAGAACACCGAACTCTCCGTGATCGACCTGTCAGCGGAATCGGCACCCGAGGTAGCCGTGGTGGAGGTTCCCTGACGGGGCTTCGCGGGCACCGTTCGACACCTTCCCCGGCAACTGGTGACCGACCCGGGCGAGACATTCGACGGAGTCGCGCCGGCCTCGTTCCCCGAGCCGCCTGAAACCGGCCCGAGTGACCACCGAATCTCCACTGTCAGTGCCTACCCGTATACAACGAGTGTGCTTGTTCGCTCCCGGCCGGCCATGGTCCGGCCGGCGCAACGTGGAGGTTCGATGACATCCGAAGTCTGGTCCCCGGCTCTGCCCGTCGGGGGTCTACCCCTGGAGAAGCTGTGCGTCACCGGTTCCGGTAAGGACCTGGAGATGCGCATCCTCCCTGTCCGGGGGCCTCTTCTGAGGTTGCCGCTGGAGAAGGTGAACGCCACCGTTTCCAAGGAGGTCGCGCTGGAGATCACCCGTCTCGACGACGTCTCACTCGAACTTGCCTACGAGACGCCGCGACTCCTCCTGAGCCGGTTGCGCGTCCGTTGGAACGAGGACGTGAT
Source organism: Nocardiopsis sp. NPDC006832 (assembly GCF_040635885.1). Classification (NCBI taxonomy): domain Bacteria; kingdom Bacillati; phylum Actinomycetota; class Actinomycetes; order Streptosporangiales; family Nocardiopsidaceae; genus Nocardiopsis; species Nocardiopsis sp. NPDC006832. The sequence goes on from NZ_JBEYLC010000015.1 coordinate 45,943, forward strand.
GCCGGGTGTCGAAGAGGAACTGCGAGCACTCTTCGAGGGCTTGGAGAAGGACGGTCGCAGCCGACGTGAGCTGTTCTGCTGCGTCGCTGTCGAGTTCACCCTGACCACCGCCCCGAACAGCGTGCCGGAACGGTCGACGTAGCGAAACCGGCCGCTACCGCCTCGGCCTGGCCTGGCCCAAGGAACACGTGCCCTGGGTGCTTCCGGTCGATCCTGTCGGAAGCACCCGGTCCGATTCGGGCGGGCAGGGCAACGTCCTGTCTCTGTGGCGGCATCGCCTCATGGCCGAGACCCGGGCATGAAATCCCCATCGGCGGCGTGCTGGAGGGCGGGTCACCCGGAGACGCCGCACTCAAGGTCGATGAAGAGACGGAACGGCGCCCGGATTCCAGGGCTCTCGGGCCAGGGTGCTCGGTCGGCTCACACCACCTCGATGCGCTCATCCCGTAGTCGGGCCCGGATGCGCGAGACGAACCACGCCGCAGCGGCCGAGGCCAGCAGACAGTAGGTGCCCAGGGTCATGATCTGGGCCGGGTAACCGACGCCGGCGTCGATCAGCAGCCCGGTGACACCGGGACCCGCGGCGGAACCCAACACCAGGACCGCCACGATGATCGACCGGATGGAGCCCAGGTGCTCCACCCCGTACACCTCAGGCCACACCGCCCCGAACAGGCTCAGGGACAACCCGTTCGTGATCCCGTACAGCAGCATGAACAGCACGACGCTCCACGGCCCTTCCGCCGCCGCCAGGACGAGCAATCCCAGGCCGAGGGGGACCAGGTAGAAGGGGACGAGCCGCAGTGCGGTGAGGCGGTCGACGATGACACCTCCCACCAGGTTGAACACCACGGTCGTGACCGCGTACACCGACAGGGCCGAGGCGAACAGGGCCGGGGACCACCCACGCAGTTCGGTCAGGTACGCCTGGTGGAAGAACACGGTGTTACCGACCAGGGCCGGCGCGGCCATGGCCGCGAGCAGCAGGTAGAAGTAGGGGTCGCGCAGGGTCTGACGTCGTGTCCAGCCGCGGACCACGGTCATCGGTCGGCCATCGACCGCGCCGGTCTGCGTGCGCCTCCAACGCATGAGAACGGACATCGGCCACGCCAGCAACAGGAGCAGCGCGGCCACGATCCACCACGCCTCCCGCCATCCGGCGACGGCCAAGAGGGCGACGATCGCGAGCGGCAGGACGGCCTCACCGACGTTCAACCCCAGGGTGGCCACCGAAGTGGCACGTCCACGTTCCCGGTCGAACCACCGTCCGGTGAGGGTGAAGGAGGTATGGGTCATCATGCCCTGCCCGAACAGTCGCAGGATGAACAGGGCCAGGAAGAGGATCCACACCTGAGTGGCCAGCGCCATGATCGCGGCGCCCAACGCCAGCATCAGCGTGAGCGCGGGAACGATCCGCCCAGCGCCGTGACGGTCCACCACCTTGCCCAGTTGGGTCATCGTCAGGGCGCCGGCCAGGGTCGCGATCATGAACAGGGAACTGAACTGGCCATGGGTGAGGTCGAGGTCCTGGCGAATGTCGGCGGAGAAGAGGGAGACGAAGAAGGTCTGGCCGAAGGCGGAGAACAGGAAGAGGACGAAGCAGCCCAGCAGCGGTCGCCGGTTGGTGGCCAGGAAGGACAGGTAGGCGCGCATGTCAGACCAGTATCCGATCGGTCGAAGCCATGGCGAACACGGCGTGGTTGTCGTGCCATTTCACGTCGCGATGGGCCGCCATCATCTGGAGGTCCCGCCAGTGCCGAGAGAGCACCCCGCCCTCGACATGGGCCGCGGTGCCGAACGCACTCCGGTTCGGCGGAACTTTCCGCCAGAGTCGGCTGCGCGGCGTGTGTGCGGCCGTTGTCCGTCCGGGTGTCCGGACACGGTCAGTCCCACCAGAAGTTCCAAAGGGGACGTTCGATCAAGGCTTCGGCGTAGGCTCTCAGTCGGTGCGGAGGGTTCTGCAGGATGTTGTCCGGGCAGAACGCGAAGTGTTCGGCCGCCACGCGCAGAGCCTGATCGATGTCGGTGGGTGGGGCGGCCACACTCAGGGTCAGGGTGTCGAACCCCAAGCCCAGAACTCTCGCGCCGAAGCGGCGCTCCCAGTCGGCCACCACGCAGGCGAACACGGCCGTGTCATTGTCGTAGTTGAGCGGCCCCGTCCATCCGGACTCGGTCATCGCCTCGGCCCCCGACCTGGCCCGGACCAGCCCCAGTCTGCAGCCGTGCCTGTACTCCACGAGGAGTTCGGCGTATTCGCACGCCCTCTGCTCAGCGGCTCCTCGCTGAACGCCATGGGCGGGCGCCCGGCCCGGCCAGAGCCCGAACGGCGCGGTCTCCAGTGACTCCGGAGGGGCAACACCGTCCTTGACGTGAGCGTGCTCGTTCCACCACGTGGTGAACAGTTCCTCCGGGTCATGCTCAGTGAGACGGGAGAACCCCGAGACGGTCAACTCCTGTGACTCCCATGGTCGATCGGGTTCGTGGTGACGCCCATCCAGCAACAAGGGCCACAGACCGAAACGGGGGTGTTCGGCGAGCACCCGAGACCACAGGCCCGATGAAACCGGAGCGTCACTCAGCCATAGGACCGGCTCCCCCTGAGCCGAGGACACCATACGGCCGGCGGGAAGCTGGAGGGATCGTGCTTCTGGGAGTTCCATGGTCGTCGACTGTAGGGCCCCCTGCGACAGTCCCCTGGGTGCGGAGAAGAACCACCCGGCCCCGTATGGCAGCGCGACCCCGTTGGAAACAGACCAAGGGCCGAGGCTTCTAGGATTGGGCGCTGATCGACACCGAGGTCGTTCTCGCTCTGGTTCAGGGGCTGGACGTATTGGGCATGAGCCGGTTCCGCTTCCTGGTGAATAGCCGCGAAGCGTTCCGCGGTCTTCTGAAGGTGTTCGGCATCGCCGGGGAGAACGGCGACGGGGGTCCTGGCGACATTGGAATAATTCGACGGGGAGGGGGCGGCTTCCGTCTCCAAGGTGTCGGCCGAAGAGCGCGGTCGATGACTTCGTGGGACCTTGGGAACGGCTTAGGGGAAGTGGCGAAGGACAGACCATGATGGGTGTGGTGGGACGGGCCCGGCTGTCCGCGGTGGTGCGCACCAGGGCTCGTTCAAGTTCCTGAAGGGTCGGGTTCGTAACTGATCCCGAAGAACGGCAGAGCTCGTTCGGGTAGGTCCCGGATCGCGCGGGTGGTCTTGGCGATGTTGTCCGCCCGCAGAGTGTGGAGCACACCGTTGGCCAGGTTCCTCAAGGCCGCCAACGCTCGGGGCGCGTTGCCAGCGTGGACGGTGCAGGCGTCCTCGGCGAAGGTGACATCGCGGATGTGATGGCTGGAGTTCTCGATCGCCCATTGCCCCCGCAGGTAGGCGGCGAGCTCGGCCGGTGTGGCCTGGTGGGCGTCCAGGCTGGTGAGAGCGTAGACGGTCTCGCGGGTCTGCTTCTTGCCCCTTTGCCGACGGCGGCGGTGAACCCTGATGGCCAGCTTGGCGTGGGGGAAGGCGATACCGCCGAGGCTGTCAGCGATGGCCATGACCTTGATCGAGCGGGACTCGACTCGTCCGTGCCCGGTCTCGGATCGGGTGTGGGCGATGGTGGCCTGTGACCAGGGCAGACCCGAGATCTGCTGGTGGGCGAGGGGCTGGTTGGTCTTGATCACCGCGATGTAGTGGGCTTTCTTGGTGCCTGCGAGCCAGCTCAGGTGGTCCTTGACCGTGTGCAGGGCATCGAAGGTGACCACGCACCCGGCCAGGTCCAGGTCACGCAGCAGGGGTCGACAGTGCCGGGTCTCGCCTGTCTTGGCGCCCACCTCGGTCTGGGCGAGGGTGATGGGGCGGTGGTGGGTGATGGCGGAAAGCAGGTGGCGGCAGCGTTGCCCCAGGCGGGCTGAGCCCTTGAGTGCTTTGCCGTCCAGGGCGATCGCGGGCCGCCTCGGGGTGTCCTCGCTCTCGGTCGCCTCAGCGGTGGCCTGGTGTTGGTCGGCGAGGTAGGCACCGATGGCGGCATCGAGCGCGTCACCGTCGATGCGTGCCAGAACGCGGTCGATGGTGGGTGCCGAAGGTGAGCGACGCCAGGCCAGGGGGTGGGGTCGTGCCCCGAGCGCTGCCAGGAGAGTGGGGTGTGCGCGTTGGCCCCACTCGGCGAGTTCGTCGATGCTCTTGGCGCCGGAGATGGTGGCGCACGCGCACACGAGCAGGATGCAGGTCAAGGGGTGCCGGCGTCCCCGTGGGGAGCGTGGGTCGGGAACGGTGTCCAGGTAGGGGCGCAGGTCGGTGATGGAGTCGGGGTCCAGGGGGCCGAGTTTGGCGAGCACGGGCGGGATCGGGGAGGATAGGTGGGCAGGCACGGCAGACTTTCGTGATCATGTGGCTTAGACACCTTCATGATCTCGGGTTCCGTGCCTGCTTTTGTGTGTATCGTTCCAGGTCAAATCGGATGAACTGCGTGATCCAGGAACTTGAACGAGCCCTGGGTGCGCACGGCGCTGTTTCTTCCTTTGGCCGGCCGCGGGCTGTCTTCGGGCACGAATCATTTCACGGCCGATGCCCCTCGGGAACCGGACCACCCGCAACGGGTCAAGCGGATGAGTTGACTATGGGAGGTCCCGGAAGGGGATCGGCTCATCGACACCGTTTCGGTACCTGTCGGTCTTGCCGCTCCCCTGAGAGGACGGCTTCGTCGTGTTGGCAGGGGAACAGGTGGGGAGTTGTGGCGGTACCGCGTAGTGGAGGCTGCCCGCGCGGCGTACGCATCGCATTCGGGAGACTATCCGGCCATCGAAGTCGAGCCCCCGAGGAAGGATTCGCGTTGGTCGAACTCGAACCACTCACGGACGAGGTGCTGCGAGAGGTCGAATCGAAGGGGTTCAGCGGCGGTGACATCGGGATCGATAAGGGCTCCTTCAGCCAGAACGTGGCCGGTGGTGTGAGGGCCGCCGGTGATCCTGGCGGACGGTTTCCCCACCCACGGGTACGAAGATCGAGATCAGCAGATGCAGGCGTGGTTTCACGGGTGGAGACACGATGCGGCACTCGAAACCGTTCCCGAGGAGGTGATGATGTCGGCCCTGCCCAGCCTCACCCACGGGCTGTCGTACAGGGAGTGCTCTACGTGCACTACACATCGATCCCTGTGTCTTCGGATCGTGATCCTTACGGGGTACATCGGGCGACTAGCTCAGAGCACACCCTGCAACTCTCGTCGCAGCGCGTCCCACATCCCTAGGTCCGGCTCCTTCCCCTGCTCTTCTCTCGTCTGGAATGACGCCTCCAACCGGGTAAGGGCCTCGGCGAGTCGCGGTGGAAGCCGGAAGGAGTCACGCAGTGCCCGCGCTCCGGCTTGGAGCAGAGAGTCGATGGGATCCTCCCTGAGGATCATCACCGTGTACTCGTCCTCGTGCGCTTCGAAGGTCAAGGTGGGAACCACCTCGGACAGAAGGTCCGCCAGCATGTGAACCTCGCCGTGGTCCACTCCTTCCACCCCCGAGACGACGACGTAGACACCGCTCTCCTCCTGCGCCACCTCGACCTCCGCCGACTCGTCGTCGACACGGATTCGAGCGATCAATTCCCGTAGCGCCCCGGCCTGGCGTGACGTGATCGTCGCCGGCCCCTCTCGGTGACCCGCGTCGGAGAAGTCCACCTCCGGCGCGGGCTTCGCGCCTTCGGTCTTCGCCAACGGCAAGCGTCCCACCGAGGCGTATTGGCCGAATGAGGCCGAAACCCTGCCCAGGGAGGCGAGTGCGGCAATCATCGTCCTGACCTCCTTCTGTTCGGCGGAGGTCATGGTGGTGAGGTCCAGTAGGGTGAGCAGCCGCCGTGACATACGCCGCGAAGCCGGAGTCGGCACCGGTTTCATCGACATCAGGAGTGTGCGGTAGAGCCGGGCCACCCTGGTGAGTTCGGCCTCCTCGACGTGGCCGTGCAGTTCGTCGACCTGTTCTGCCCAAGCCGCGAAGGTGTCGATGTCCCCCCGCCCCAGATGATCGATTCCCAGGTGCCCACGCCGAACGAGATAGTCGCGGTCTCGCTTGTCCGGTTCCTCCCGTGGCCCCGAGAGCTGGGCCGCGATCAACACCTCGGCCACCGGGGTCTCGGTCTCGGACAGCTCCCATGGGTCGGCGGAACGAACCTTCTCCGCGATACGCAGGGTCCTCTCGGTGAGGGTGGCCAGTATTCGATGCCGGGTCTTGGGGAGCACGAGCGGGCCTTGCAATATGGCCCTATGCTCCCTCCATCCGAGCACCAGGGACGTGGTGTGGAAAGAGGATTCGGCTTGGGCCGGTTCACTCTTGAGTTCACCGGTCAACCCGAACAACGTGTTCATCCTCCGCCTCCAGGAAACCGGATCGGGCATGAGGTCATGAACATCGAAGAACGCGGAGAGATCTGTGTCGACCAAATCGGAAGGCCGTGGCCACGAGCGCCAACAGGCGCCGATGAGAGCCTTGGCCGCGGTCTGTTCGGCCTTGGGCCGAGCGGCCCCGTCCCCGGTGAGCACCAGACGGTCGGCTCCGACTTCGACCAGGAAACGTCTCCAGTCCCCGGCGGGGACGGGACCTACCTGGATCTCGTCCTCGTCCGGGGTGATGGTCCTCTCCAGGAGTCTCCTGCTGTGTCTGTGTGTGCGCAACAGATGGCCGATGGTGCTCCCCTGATGGGCGAGCATCCCATTGTCCTTCTGTCCCGAGGCCAGCAGAAGCGACCGGTTCTGTTCGGCCCAGGAAGCATCGGTGAGGGCCTGCACCACCCACCCCTCCCCTCGACCACCCGGTACGAGGGTCTTGTGGACGCCGCACAGGCCCTCCTGCCACTCCTCGGGAAGACGTCTATAGTTCCGCGGTGTGATCGGTGGGGAATCCACGCTGCGGGGTGTCACACCTTTCACGATCTTCTTGGAAAGGGAGGACACGTCGGTTCTGGCGGCATAGGACTTGGCGGCCATTTTTCTAGCCACCTCCCTGTCTCTATGAGCCCCCTCGCCACGAACACCGTTCGCGTCGGTGAAAGTAATGCGAAAAACGGAATTCCGCTTGTCATCGAACTCGACCCGATAGCCTTCCCGCACCCCCTCGGACTGGAATCTCTTGCTCCATCCCGAGTCGAGGTCTCGTGTCATGGCGTCGTCCACGAGGGAACGGACGGCGCGGTACTCACCCAAGAGCGCGAGGACTCCCAGCAGCTGGAGCGCCACACGTGCATGCGCACGGCTTTTCTCGATGGCGCTCAGGGAGACACCTTTCTCCAGAACCGCGTGGGAACGGATTTGAGGCCACTCCTCCATTCTCGCGATGGCGGCGTCCTCGGTCTGTCTGGACCAGTCACGTAGAACGGAGGCACCGATGGCAATGAAATCCCGGTTGAAAGAGTCCAGCAGGCAGGCCGCGAGCCAGCGCTCACCGAGCCGCCGCAGGACCACGAGAGTTCGAACGTGCGAGGCCTCGGGACCCCGCATCTGGCGGACACGGTTCTCGTCCATCATGGCGAAGGACACCCATCCTCTATCCTTCGCCTGTTTTCCTCCCGACCACCCGTTCTTCGACAGCCAACCGAGCATTTCGGGAGGCGGTGAGCTACGTTCCAACAGCTCGTCCGGTATGTGCTTGAGCTTTCCCTTACCGAGGCCGACGTCGGCGACGCCCGGCACATCGATCCGGTCGGGTACGGCGAGAACCGGCCTTGCCTCGGGCACCGGTACGGCCTCGGGCTCGGGTGGGGAGAGCTTCGGCGAGGTGGTCTCGGGCGTTGCGGATACCGGTGTGGATTTGGACGACGCGGGCACCGGTTCGGGTTTTGGTGGTTCGGTATCGACCGGGGTGAGGCCTTGGGCCCGTACGCTCCATCGTTCAGGTGCGCTGCGGTCCAGGTCGGCCCAGGCGGGGCCGGTGATCCGGTGCGGTGCACCGATGGCCAGGCCACTCACCGGTTCGGGCAGCCATAGATGTCCGGCCCGTCGCTGTTGTTGTCGAGCCTGAAAATACACGGCCAGACGGTGCGCATGCTTCGGTGATTCGATTCCGTGGCGGCCGCTGCTGTGTTCTCCCTTGGGGTAGGCGATCAGGTCACGATGATCCAGGGGCAGCCCGAAGATCTCGGGGGATGGTGTCTTCCTCTCACCGGTCGGTTTCAGCACGGGCATGTGCGGGGTGGTCAACCCTCGTTCGGTGAGGACGCAGTCTCTCAGTGGCGTCCACCGGGTCTCCCCCCTCGGAGTCATGGTGCCGATCTCGGTCCGGTAGCGCCCCGTGGGCGTGCCCAGACGTGCCCTCAGCACGTACCGCTGCTGCTTCACCATTCGTGGGGGCGGGATCGCCCGTGGCCCGAAGAGTCGGGTCCGCCACGCGTGCTCGCCCTTCTCCTCCTGCAAACCCGGACTGAACTCGACCGAGACAAGGCCCCGATCGGTGGTGAGGACCGCCTGCCGACAGGTGTCTCCCTCCGCGAAGTCTCCGCGCAGATCCACCTCGGGGGTGCGCCGTCCCTGAGCGACCAGCCAGTTTTCCAGGTCCCGGGTCAGGTACAGATGGTCGGCGCTGGCGCTGTCGGTGTACCTACGCCGACACACGTGCCGTTCGGGAAACTCGGGGTAATGGGCGAAGTGGGGGATGCGCACCTTGCCCACACGGGTGGACAGTTTTTTACCGCACCCGCCCAACCACACACCGCACCAGAAACTTCGGTGGGCGTGGTCGGCCCTGAATCGGACGGCCTCGAAACGAGTCTCCGGCATCTGAACCGGGTCACGAGAGCGCGCCGTTCCCACCACGGCGGTCTGAACCTTGCGTGTGTCCCCGACGTTCACCGCTGTGCCTCCTAGAACCAGCGCTACACGGCAGGACGCCGTTCCTTGAACACCCACATCCCGGCGATCTCCTCAGCTCCGAGTAGCCGCCCCGAAGCGGCAAGCCACCCGTGGTGATCGACGTGTTCCTTGAAACCGTCGTTGCTGACCACGATTCCGTTCTTCCGACGGGCGACCTCCAAGAGGAAGACGTCGGCACCGCCCACGGTCCTGGCCGGGACCCGGTGCAACGCTCCGTTGTCGATCTCCCGATCCACTTCGGCTTTTTCCTCATCTGCGACCACATGTCGGAAGTTCGCGTCGACGACCACCACGACCTCGGCGCCTGGGTGCTCGGCGCGCAACTCCTCCAGCGCCGAGTACAGCCGAGCCAGACTGGCACGCCCCCGGCCTTCGTAGGCGAGGTTGGAACCGTCCACCACGAACGGTCCGGCAGGAGAAGGAACAGCGGTGGTCGCGAGCTTCGGTTTCGGTGCGGCGGCCTTGGCCACGTCTTTGGGATTCGGGGCGGGTTCGACAACCGTCTCCATGGGCGGTGTTCTCTCGGTTTCAGGTAAACGCGGTCTGGTCTCCATGAACTCCCGCAGACTCGCCGCGCTCACCCCGACTCCCGTAGTGGACAGACCGAAGGCGTTGATCTCCCGGTCGACCAGGACGGCTCCGTCCCGGTCCATCACGGCACGTACCCCGAGGAGGCCGCTGATGTCGTAGGTGTAGGTGAGGGTGAAGGTCGCCTTCTCCGGATCCTCGAACGGTGGCAGGTCGATGGGGAGCTTGGTCAGGCAGATGTTGGACTTGTTGTCCGCCCCCTCTTCGGACATGACCGGGTCGGCGGGGTCGCCTTCCCAGATCTCGACGGTGATGCGCTTTTGTCCGGCGTCGTTGGGGCGGTAGTTCTTCTCCTGTTCACGCGGAAGGGTGGCGTTGCGCGGGATGATCGGGCTGAAGGACCGCACCTCTTTTCCGGGGCCCAGTTTGCGGGTAGACACCGTTCCCAGCGCGTGCGTGGTGCCCACCGCGAGATCGATGTCGACGTCGCCGTTGTTGATGGCGGCGGCGACCGCGGCGCCCTGGGCGACGGAGGTCATGGGGTCACAGAACTCGTTGGAAACCAGACTCTCCCCCACGATGTCACCGACTCTCTGCCGAACGAGTGGGATCTGGCTACTGCCACCGATCATCAGTACCGAATCGATGTCCTCGATCACCATGTCCAGGTCGGCCAGACACTGCCGGAGCGGTTCCACCGCCCGCTCCACCACCGGGCGGATGGCCGACTCGAATTCCTCTCGGGTGATCTCGACGTTGCTCCGTCCTCCGGGGATGGGAACGGCGACCACGGTTTCGGTGGACAGGCGGATCTTGGCCAATTCGATCTCGCGGTCGAACGCGGTCCGCTCGGCCAACCCTTTCGGGCGTCTTCCGGCCTTTTGGATGACCAGACGTTCCAAAGCGATATCGAGTTCCAGACCACCCAGTCGAGGCACACCGCGTGCGGCTCGTTCCTCGAACAACCCACCATCGCCCTCCGCCTCCATGAGTGTGACATCGAGGGTGCCACCACCCCAGTCGAAGGTGAGGATGTTCTCCAGTCCGGCGTCACCGATCCGATGCTTGTAGTGAAGGGCGGCGGCGGTCGGTTCGTTGATGAGCGAGTCGACCCGGATACCCGCTTCCCTGGCCGCGGCCCGGGTGCGGAATCGGGCGGCGCCCGCGGAGTTGGCCGGCACCGTGACCACGGCGGTGTTCAGTTCGAGGAAGTGTTCCTCCTCGGCGCGGTGGCGCATCGTACGGAAGATACCGGAGGCCACGGTGGAGGCCGGCCAGGAGCGGTGGCCGACCTGGATCTCGCCATCACCGGCCAGAAGCCGTTTGGCGGCAGGGGTGAACTGCTCGGAACGGAGTTTGGCCTCCCATCCGAACAGTACGTTTTTACGTACCGAACTCACACCGACCATAGAGGGGAAGAGAGAAGCGAAGGCCGGGTAGTTCCAGGCGTCGAGGTTGGTGCTGTCCAGCGCGATGACCTCGGCCTTCTCGCCGTTCCAGTGAGCGAGCACCGAGTTGGTCGTACCGAAATCGATTCCGAAGGTCATGCCGATCCCTTCCTCTTCTTCCCACCCGATTTCGGCACCCGGAAGACGATCTCCCCCGCGAGCACCAGGCGACCACTGATCTCGTCGACGAAGGCCGGTACCAGCACTCTGGCCTCGGTATCAGGACCGGACTGGCCGGAGACCACCCGGAACAAGGAAAGGTCCTCGATGTCGGTGACCTTCTTCAGGCCACTGCTGCGGCAAAAGTCCAGGATCCGTCGGGTCAGGACACGGGGGTCACCTTCACCCCGTTGTTTCTCCACGTCCTGGAGAAGCTGGGCCAGTTGTGAAAGGTGGGTCTGCCTGGCACGCATGTTCTCCACCAGGGTGCGTCGGGCGATCTCTCGCGCCTCCGATGGGGAAAGCGGATCATCCGAATGCTCACGGAACACGTCGACCAGGCTCGCGGCGAGCGGAGCGATGAGCTTCTTGGGTTCCATACCGACGGCGACGACGCTCATCAGGTACTCACGTTCTTCGCCTGTCAGGTCCGCGAGGATCCGTCCGAGCTTTTCATCGATGTCCTCGTTGAACCCCTCATCACCGATCATCCCGTCCTCCTTGAGACCGTTTCCTGAAGAAATGAGGTGAGCGCGTCCATGCGTAGCCGCTCTCGCTCCTGTTCCGACACCGGTTCGGTCCTGCGCGGCAACGGCCGGGCTTGAGACACCAAACGTGTGGAGACCTTGGGCGTGGGGAAGAGCCGGTCCGGGAAAATAGGCAGGACGTACAAGGGGTGGCTCCCCGCGTTTCCGGTCGCCTCCATGTCCCGGATGAAGTCACGGGCCTTGTTGATGTCGGAGAGTTCCTCAGGCCGTCCCTGGAGCGTGCGCCGGAGTCGACGCCAAGTCTCCCGCCACTCTCGTTGCGGCGCCCCATGGGCCACACCGAGTTCCAGGTAGGGGTTGAACAGTGGCCCACGTCGATTGCGATCCGTGGCGAGTCGGTCTCGGAGCCAGGAGATGTTGGCATCCGTGCCGAGGCTACGGTTCTCCAGTGCGAGCAACCGGTCCAAGGCCTTGCGCAACGCTGAGGAGTCACCATTTTCCGCGAATCGAAGGTCGAGGTACACCTCCATCGCAACGGCTTCCTCTCGCACCCACCGTTCATCGGCGTCCAGGTGCGGACCGATCCGCTCGTAGGCGGACGGGTTCACCTGAAGCAACTCCTTGTGGGCCGCCCGCAGGTCCCGCCACGCAACGAACCCAGATGTCTCCTGGTGGGCTGTCTCGATCGGCCCTGAATACAAGTTCTCCAGCACCGGCCACAAGGCCTCCTCCTTGAGGATCGCCTTGGGCCAGACTTCAGGCCGATCCACCGCACTGAGGAGCTGAAGCACCAGACTCCGGGTTCGTGCGTCGAGTGCACCGCTCAGCCTTGTGAGGGCATCAGTGTCTCCCAAGGCCACGGCCGCCAGATCGGAGATTCGCGCCGGTGCTTCAGCCGGGATCTCGCACGAAGGGTCTTGGAGCAGTCGTCTACGCCACGATTCCTCCGGCCAGTCGAATTCGTCGAGTTGTTCCTCGGTCAGCCGTTCAGGGGAACGGCGGGCCAACAGATAGCGATTCTCTTGCTCGTCCACCCGCTCTGTACCGGTGAATGGGAAAGCGGTGCCCCGGTCGACCAGATCGTCCACCAGACTGAGCGGTGCCCGCTCCAGAAACCGCTCCAGGCTTCGCAGCTTGTTCCCACGACGGAGCAACTCGCTGTCGCGCCACAGGCTCAAGGCGGGAGTGTGAGGTGGGAGGTCATTGAGTTCCGCCGCGGTGTTCCGTTCACCGGCGGCCAGCATCACGCCCACACGGGTCCAGCGTGTCAGCGCCGAAGCCCCGATCTCGTGAAGTTCCTCCAAGTGGGTGATGGCGATGTCGGGAGGAAGTTCCATCAAGGCCCGCATCAGCAACACGGGCGCGCCGGGACACATCCGTTCCGCCAACAGTTTCCGAAGTTCTCGCGGGGCCGGTCCATCACCGGCGTCTTCGAGAACGGCCTCGACCACGGCGCGCAGTCGCGGAATCCGTTCGGGGTCGACCTGAAACTCCTGCCAGACGCTGTCCTTACGCCCTAGCTTCCTTCTGGCTCGGACCCGTTCGAGACGGCGCAGCTCTTGTTCGAGCAAAGCGTCTTCGCGCGCACGGGAGGCACTGGATTCCACGTTGACGAGCTCTATTCACAGAGGAGGGGCACGACCTTGGAACGTGACAATCCGTGCGGGTTCGGACCTTCACCAAGCTTCCAGGATCTTACCGGCCTGATCACCGAACCGGGAAGTGCAAGATGAGCCCGCTTCCGACCACGCAGAGTGATGCGTTCGGGGACTCCCGGTTCGAGTGAACGCGTGGTCAGGCGATGCCGGCCTCGGTCAGGAACGGGCTCGGGGCGCCGTGCCAGGACATGTGCAGGTGGTCGCGGGCCCTGGTGCACACCACGAAGAGCAGGCACCGTTCCGCCATCATGTCGGCCTTGTGCTGGAGTTCGTCCACCTCTTCGGGGGTGATCGCCTTGGGGTTGGGCACCGCTCCGTCGGAGACCCCGACCGCGGCGACGCATCGGAACTCCAGACCCTTGAGCGAGTGCATCGTGCCCACGCGCACCCCGGGGGTGTCCTCGTCGGCTCCACGTAGATCGCGCGCTTGGATCCCGGCCTCCTTCAGGGCGGTCACCACGTCCTTGGCCACCCACCGGACCCGGGTGGCCACCGCCACCGATGATGGTTCCACCCCGGCGTCGATCCACTCGCGTACCCGTTCCACGAGGCCGTCCAGTTCCTGCTCGTGGTCGGCGGCGGCGTAGGTGGTGGGCCTTGGTCCTTGGAGCGCCGAGCGGTACCCGGCCAGGGACTCGGTACCGCCATCGGCCAGGGACTCCACCTTCGCCCCGTCCAACAACGGCCGGGACCAAGTGAGGATCTGCTGGGTGCTGCGGTAGTTGCGGCGCAGCCGCTGGGAACGGCCCACCACGTTGATGCCGAGGGTCTTCAGGGAGACCTTCGCGTCGTAGATGCGTTGGTGGGGGTCGCCGGCGATGAACAGGTCGTCGGGCGCGGGCGCTACGGCCGCGCGCAGGAACCGCCACTGGGCGGGGTGCAGGTCTTGGGCCTCATCGACCACCACGTGTCGGAAGCGGGGGCCTTGTTTCTCCAGAACCCGAGCGGCCAGGTCGCAACCACGAAGGTGGGTCTGCATCCCGTCAGAGTCCAAACCGGTGGTGAAGGCGGTCATCGCCTTCCACACCCGTTCCCGTTGGGCACCGGCGAGACGGCTTCCCCTTCCGCTACGGGTGGCGTCCTGGTATTCCTCCAGGGTGTCCAGACGCTGGGCGAGGACGACGTGCCGGTATTCCTGTTGGAGGAACTCGGCGTTCCACTCCAGACCTTGGTCCTGGACGATCGTGCGCCAGCGGTCGAGCTCTTGCACGTCGCTGATGAACCGCGGGGCGCGCCCACCATTCTCCTCGGTCAGGACCTTGCTGGCCTGGGAGTTGACGGTGGTGATGTCGAGCCGCTCCATGTGGGCCGCATCGTCCACGAGTCGGCGGATGCCCATGCCCAAAGCGTCGGCGAGGGCGTTGGTGAAGGTGGTGAGCAGGATGCGTTCGTCGGGGCGTAGGTAGGTGAGCAGGTGTTTGACCCGGTGCATGGCCACCACGGTCTTTCCGGTACCGGGGCCCCCGGTCACCTGGTAACTACCGGGATAGCTGGCCTTGTAGGCGACCTTGCGCTGCGCCGGGTGCAGGAAGATCCGCCAGGCCGCGAAGGGCTGGGAAAGGATCTCCTCCAATTCGTCCAACCCCGAGACCAGACGCACACGGGTGGGGGTGTTGCGGATGGCGGTGTCCATGTCACCGCTGACCGCACCGGAGGGGCGGTGGGCGACGATGTCGCGCCAGACCTCCTCCACGGAGAACTCGGCGGCCAGGTACTGGAGCACCTCCGCCTGGTCCTCGGGCAGGAACGGAACGATGTCGACGAGGGCGTCGGCGTCCACGACGGTGCGGGCCGCGCGCAACACCTTCTCGCTCAGACCCAAGGTGGTCAGCTCGCCGTCGGAGATCCCGGCGAACAGACGCTGTTCGGGTGCGGTCGGGGCGGCTCGCTCCTCCAGGTCGGGGGTGAGGCGATCCAGCCCTTCGTCGTCCCAGATCTCCACCGCACCGGTGAGCCGGTTGACGCCCGCATCCTGTTTGTTGGCCCAGTCGTAGGCGGGGTCGTGGTTCATGACCTTGAGCAGGACGTAGCTGTCGCCGCTCGGGGGCGCCAGGACCACGCCCCGGTAGAAGTTGTCCACCTTGAAGGTGAAGATGTCGCGGTTGCGGCGCGCTTGGGGTGGTTTGAAGTTCAGGCCCTTATCGGCCTTCAGTTCGGCGGGGGTGAGCAGACCGAACTTCTCCATGGCGAGTCGGACGTTCTTGCGCGCCGACGGCGGAAGCTCGTCGTACTCACCGCTCTCGAAGAACTGCTGGCCCAGGAAGAGCTGCGGCATGGGGGGGAGGTCTCCTTCTGGCTGGTACGACTCGGGGCGCTGCGGCGGCCGGGCTCAGCCGGGGGTCTGTCCCAGCCGGTCCAGGAGTTCGGCGACCTGGAGGGTTTCGGGGGCGCCCGGGCCGTAGGCCGCGCGCAGGTCAGAGTACAGCGCGCGCAGTTCAAAGGAGGCCTGTTCGGTCTCACCCGAACGAAGGCGCCACATTGCCATCTGCCTACGCAGGTCCAAGGCGTCCTCGGAGCGTTCGCCAAAGACCGATCGGTATCGGTCCAGAACGTGCTCGGCCTCCCTCAGGGCCTGGGTGTTCCGTCCCAGTTGCGCCATGCAGTACACGGCCTGTTCGCGGCAGATGAGGGCGCGTTCGTCCTGTAGGCCCGCCTGGCGTTCGAGGATGTCGGCCAGGTCGGTGAACTCCGGTAGGGCCAGGCGCGCGTCCCCGTTGATGGCCAACGCGTTGGCCCGCAGTAGGCGCAACTCCACCACCTGGGCGGATTCGGCGCCCAATGCGTCGGCGGCCGGGTCGATCACGTCGTCCAGGACACCGATGGCCTGGGCGAAGCGTCCTTCGGCGATGAGGGCCTGGGCGTGCTGGTCCGCTTCGGTCAGTTCTCCGGGAGCCAGCCCCGGAGCGGGTACCAGATCGAGGGTGTCCTCCGCCGGGGTGGGCGGCAACGGCTTGGTGGGGGCGGCCACGACCGCCTTGGGACGGGGCGGGATCGGGCGCCGATAGGGACGAGTGGGGTCGGGCAGGGCACCGGGGGGAAGGGGACGATCCGGGGCGAGTGGCTCGGGCCGAGGAAGGTGGGGGACAAGACGTTCGTAGACGTCCTGCGCGGTGGCGGGGCGGTCCTCGGGGTCCTTGGCGAGCAGGTCCAGGGTGAGCTCTTCGAGGTCCGAGGGCAGTCCTTCCAGGTGTGTGGAGGGGGGGAGGGGGACCTCTCCCACGTGTGCGACCTGGAGTTGGAAGGACGTGTAGTCGTCGGGGAAGACGGACCGACCGGTGAGCATCTGGTACAGGACGCAGCCCAGGGAGTACAGGTCGCTGGCGGGGGTGGCGGCCAGGCCCCGTACCTGTTCGGGGGGCATGTAGGCGTAGGTTCCCAGGGGGCTGCCGGTCTGGGTGAGGCGGGTGACGTCGGTGCGCAGCACGGCGGCGATCCCGAAGTCCAGGACCTTCACGGTGCCGTCGTCGGCCACCATGATGTTTCCGGGTTTGAGGTCACGGTGCACGACGGGGACCGCGTGCGCTTCGGACAGGACCGCGCAGACCTGGGCGGCCACAGCCGTCGCGGTGGCCACCGGCAGGGGTGCGGCCTCATTGATGGTGTCGGAGAGCGACACCCCTCGTACCAGCTGCATCACCAGGTACAGCGAGCCCTTGTCCTTGTCCACGGCGGCGTCGTAGACGGCGGGCACCCCGGGGTTCTCCATCCGAGCGGTGACGCGCGCCTCGCGTTTGAAGCGGTCGGCGTACTCGTCGTAGCGCGTGGGATCGGCGACCGCGTCGGGGCGGATCACCTTGACCGCGACCGGGCGGTCGAGCACGGTGTCGTAACCGCGCCACACCTGCCCCATGCCACCGGTGCTGATGACGCCGACGAGTTCGTACCGGTCGGCGATCCGCTCGGGTGTGGTGTGCACCGGGCTCCCATCCGCCTCGGGCGCGGCCCACCGCCCAACCGGCCCGGCCACGCGGCTGCTGTGTCCTCGAAGGGCGATCCTACGGGGGTTGTGGATCAGGGCTCGCGGCCGAAGGTCCTCAACCGGACAGTGGGCACCGGCTCCGATCCACAGGTACAAGACATCACCGACCCACCGCTCACCCTTGGTCGTGATCCGATGCCATAATGTCGCGATGTCCTCCACTTCCACACCTTTGCCCCCTGATTCCCCCAACACTCCAGGTAGGCCTCGTCTGCGTAGTGGCTACGTCGCGAGTCTGATCTGCGCCGTCGTCACGCTGGTGGTCTTCGGAATCCTTCTCGCCCTGGGCCCCTGGGTACGTCATCCCGCTCCCGACTTCATCAGCGAGGTGGGCCGCGACCTGGAGGTTCGGCTGGATGTCGAGGAAGGGGATCTCGGGGAAATCGGAGTCTATGGGCTGAAGTTCAACGGCTACTGCATGGTCACCACTCCTTCCGGCGTTCATGGAGAAACCGAGCTGCACGCCGCGAGCGGCTACTACTTCGGGGCCGAGGAATGGAACCTGGTCCAAACCCTGGAGCTCACCGAGACCGGCACCCATGACATCGTCTGCGAAAACCCGGACACTGATTTCGGCATCGCTTCCAAGGACCTCTACGAGAACGCTCCGACGAGACAGCTCCTGTGGGGGCTCACCCGGATCAGCCTGCCCGTCTTGGGACTCGTCACCACGGTGACCATCGTCGTGGTCACTTGGGTGCGTGACAGGCGGGGGAAGGCCGTCATCAGGCGGAGTCACTGACTCCTACGTCAGCTACCGGGGCCCGTCATCGCACGGGCCCATCCGCGTCCACGGGTGCGCTGCACGAGCGTCCAGGAATAATCCGGATACCCCTACCCTGACCTGGAATTATTTAATCCTCGCTACCGGCGAGGACAAGTTCTGGCGCCAGGATCATCCTGTGGAGTCTGCTCCGGGGTGAGGCGGCGGGGCCGGGCGGCGAGGGCGCCCGGCCCGCTGTGTGGGTCAGGACAGGAACGGGACCAGGTGGTGGGCGAGTGCTCCGATAGCGGTGGCCAGGATGTAGCCGAGCACCTGCCGGCCCACGTACGAGCTGCGACGACGGGGTTTGCGATGGCTGTGCGGACGCCGAGGTCGGCGCGGCGATGGCGGACGCGCCGGCCGGGGCGGAGGCGGGCCATCATCCGGAGCCGGGCGGGGACTCGGAATCATCGGCCGTGGCCGGTGTCGCGGAGCGGGTGAGGGTTTCCACGGATCTTCAGGACGTTCGAGTTCAGGAACTTCGTGGGCGTGGCGCTCGTCTTCGGTCACTCGGGTGGAGTACAGGGGTGCCCAGAGTGGGAGGACCCCATGGGGATTGTCGGCCATTTGGACGAGTAGACGCCGTTCCAGGGCGTGCCGGCGGGCACGCGGGGTCTCCATGTTCGGGGACGAGGCCCCGGGGCGGGAGAAGCGCTGTCCCCGAGGCGCGTCCAGCACGGCGCGCAGTTCACCCGTGACAGGTCCGGGGCTCATACCAGGGCTCCGAAGGGGGCGCGGGGGCCGGTGAAGGCGAACTCGGCCCACAGGAAGGTGCCCAGACCCTCGCAGAAGGGGAAGTCCAGGACCTTGCGGCTGCCCCAGCGTTGGGAGAGGTGTTCGACCATGAGCAGGCCCCGGCCTCGTTCGGCCTCCTCCCATTCGGTGAGGGTGCGATCGGTGGGGATGACCGGTTCGGTCAGCGGGTCGTTCGGGGCGAGGCTGGTGCGGTGGCCGTCGTCGATGACGCCCAGGCGCAGGGTGGTGGCGGTGGGCATGGTCAGGGTGCGGACGACGTTGCCGTCGGGTTCACCGGATCGGCTGTGATCGATGGCGTTGGCGAAGATTTCGCTGGCGCACAGGACGATGTCGGCGGCCGTGTCGGAGTGCAGGCCGACCAGGCCCGCCAGGTCGCAGTGCAGGTCACGGCGCATGATGGCCAGGTGTGCCAGGTCGCCCGGGTAGAGCAGGCAGGGCCAGCGGCGACCCGGGAAACCCAGGGTGGGCACGGGCTTGGGGGCGGGGTGCACGTGCACGGGCGGGAACGGCTGAGGCACAATGGACATGTCGGTCAGACTCCTTCGTTCTTTGAAGCGGGATGGTTGGAACTTCGATCGGCCTGCTCTGGGGGTGTTGGCGCACCCGCCAGAGCTTTTTCATGCCGGGGTGTGGATGGTTCGGTGCTCGGTCAGTGGTCGGTGAGGGCTTGGCGGGGACTGGGGGTGAGCCGCGCGGCGAGTTCCGCGATGCGGTGCAGGGAGTCCTCGGCCGGTAGGGCGACCCCTTGGAGGGTGGCGAACAGGTCGGTGTGAGCCTTGACGGTGGCCGATTCGCGGTGGAAGTGGCCGGTACCGCAGGGGTGCGGGGTGTAGACCAAAGTGCGGGCCGGGGAGTAGCACAGCGTCCAGAAGGCGCCACGCAGCCCGGGGTGGGGACCGGTGGTGGCGGGGACGCGGTCCTGCTGGGCCAAATGGTGCAGGTGCAGGAGCTGGGCCCGCAGGACTTCGGCCGGTGCGAGGTACCGGGTCAGGGCGATTTCGTCGACCACCAGGCAGTGGGGCGTGGTGGCGGTGGTGGGGTGCAGCCGGCCAGTCTCCTCGACAGGGGCGTTGGTGGAGAGCGGAAGGTTCATCGGGGCTTCGAGCCGGTGCAACGCGGCGGCGTAGGAGTCGGTGAGGTAGGGGTCCGGGAGAACGAGGGGCGCATAGGCCCGGACCTGGAAGGCCTCGCTCAGAGCGTCGGTGATGGTGGGCGGCCGGTCGGAGTGGAAGAGGGCCGCCAGGTGCGCCGAGGCCCAAGAGTTCCAGAGCTCACCGCCGGCGTTCAGCGCCCGATCGAGGTCCCGGGCGATGCGGAGGCCGGGGTCGCAGCCGCCTGATTCGAGCTCCTGGAGGAGTTCGGGTGTGGTCAGCACCAGGTCGGCGACGAGGGGAAGGGAGAGCCCGCGTTCCTTCCGTGTCGACCACACCCCTCCCCCATAGCTCTCCCATCCCGCTCCCTCCAGCTGCACACCTATCCCAAACTCACCAACCACAGACGACCTCCTCGGCAACGTCCGACCCTCTGCTTACCGAGGGTCGGGGGATGGTTACAGTAGACACCGAGAAACACGCAGATGCAATCCGCATCCACAAATCCCTTGGAGGAATTTTGCCGAGCCGAAGAGCCAGTGCAGTATGGAAGACATGACAATGAGCCCCACCGTCGCCCAATGGCAACTTGCGACCGATTTGCGCAAGTTGCGTGGAGGTAGGAAGCTTTCCGAAGTGGCTCGCGCCATCAAGGTGAACGTCTCCACCGTTTCGCGTTGGGAGACACCCGGGGTCGAAGGGGCCATCCCAGGGCCTGGCAGCCTGGAACGTCTCTTGGAGTACTACGAGCTTGACTTCGAGGCCATCAAGCGCTTCCTACACGTGCGCAAGGAAGCGCGTTCCTCGGGCTGGTGGCAGTCCAGCGGCATCGCGGACCATTACGGCACCTACATCGGCCTTGAAAACGAGGCACGACGCATCCGGACCTACGAACCCGTACTCATCCCCGGTTTGATGCAGACCGAAGCTTACGTTCGCGCTCTCTTCAAGGGCACAATGCCCAGTGCGGCACCTGAAGTTGTGGATGCCGCTGTAGAGGTTCGCCTTACCAGGCAAGCCACCTGGCAGGAACGAGGCGCGCATCTGTGGGCGATCATCAGCGAAGCAGCCATCCGAACAACCGTCGGAGGTTCTAAGGTGATGGCCGAACAGATTCGGCAACTCACTCAACTCGCCGAGCAGCGAAACGTCACCCTCCAGATACTCCCCTTCGAGGCAGGAGCGCACGCTGCACTGGTGACCGGCGAATTCACCCTGCTCACCTTGGATGAGTTGTCGGTGCTCGTGACTATCAACGACAACACAAGTCTCTTCTGGGACGATCAAGACGCTTTGGCGCAGCACACCAACGTGTTCGAACGACTACTCGCAGATGCTTGGCGTCCTGCACAGAGCCTCGAATACTTGGAACAAGCCGCCCAAGCCTTGGAGAAGGAGTAGTTATGCGGCCGTACGCAGCAAACTGGCGCAAGTCCAGCTATAGCGGAACGTCGACGAACTGTGTCGAAGTGGCCGACATAGGTAATGGGGCCGCCGTACGAGACACCAAGCATCGTGACCTTGGCATGCTCATCTTCCCCTCAGCCGAGTGGCAGGCGCTTCTCAGCGCCACCCAGAATGGGCTCCCTGAGGAGGCTTGATGACAGGTTGGTTCAAGTCCAGCTACTCACAGAGTGAGGCTGCCTGCGCAGAGGTCGCCCACAACCCTTGGCGCAAGTCCAGCTACAGTGCCGAGCGGGGTGAGTGCGTGGAGGTGGCCGAAGGTCCGACTACCGGCATCCGCGATACACAGAACCGCAAGCACGGCGCACTGTTCTTCGCGGCGGACGAGTGGCAGGCCTTCCTCGGTATCGCCAAGGGCGCCTGACACACTGACCGTTCTTCCTCTCGACGATCTTGTACCTGTGGCGAACAGAATGAGACCACGAACTGTTCGGCCCTGCCTGCTTTGAGTCAGCGAGGCGGGGCCGAACAGTTCGCAGGCCAAGTACTGCGGCTCAAGCGGCGCTGAGGCCGTTGCGTTGGCGCAGTAGCCGGTAGGCCGCCCGGCTCATCGCCCGGTTGATGGAGCTCTGGAAGTCCTGCTCACCGATATAACGCTCGGTGAACTCCACCCCGCTCTCGTATCGGTCCATCACGGCGTTCTTCATCGCCGGGTCGAACTTGTGCCGGAACGCGCCCTCGTCGTTGTTTACGGCGGCCATCTCGACGTCGGGGTCGTCCATGACCGTCTGGAGGCGCTCCTCCATCATGAGCTTGTCGGCTTCACTGAGGTCTTGGCCGAAGTGCTCGTTGAAGATCTCGATGATCTCCGACAGCAGTTCCTTCTTCGGGTCGTAAGCGCTGCCGGCCCCGTCCGAGAACCCGGGCAGCTCCTGGTCTTCATCAGAACTGAGCTTCAGGTCACTCTCGCCCTTACGGAACAGCTTCAGGTGGCTCAGGTCCACCTCACCGATGTCCACTCCCCCATCCTTGCGTGCGGGCAGCACCCGCAGCAGGAACCGGCCGTACAGGTACAGGCGCTCCAGATCCGTGTCCGGGTAGCGCATGATCTGGGAGAGGAAGGCGTACTTGGTGACGTAGTCGTTCAGGTCGGCGCGGAAACGGTCGGCGTCGGTGCGCTCGTCCTCTTCCTCACTCTCCAGCAAGGCAGCGAACCGCTCGACGGCCAGGGCCGTGAACCTGTTGAGCTCGGGATGGTTCTTCAGGTTATCGGCGCCGGGCTGGACGTCCAGCTTGTGGAAGGCTTCGGCGAACCCTTGCATCTCGTCCCGGACCAGCACGTTGAACTCGTGCATGACCCGATGGGAGATGGTGTGCAGGATGTCCGGATCTGCCTCGGCGGTCACGGCCTGCTCGTAGTAGGGCAGGAAGGCGTCCCGGATGTCCTCGGCGTCGTTGACGAAGTCCAACACCCGCAGGTCGCTCTGGGACTTGAGGGGGTGGGTCCGGTTCAGCCGGGACAGGGTCTGCACCGCCGCAACGCCCTTGAGGGACTTCTCCACGAACATGGTGGTCAGCAGCGGCTGGTCGAATCCGGTCTGGTACTTGTCGGCGACGATGAGAAGCCGGTATTCCTTGCCGTTGCGCTTCACGGCCGTGGGGTCGTCCGCCAGGGTCGCGGCGAAGCGTTGGGGCAGCTCACTCTCGGCGAACCCGTTGATGCTGTGCTCGCTGACCTCTTCACCCGCCCGGTTCTTGAGCGAACCGGAGACCGCGAGGAGGGCACCCGGGTCGGGTGCTCCGCTGTCCTTCAGGTAGCTACCGATCGCTTCGTACAGCCACAGGGCCGCCTGCCGGGAACGGGTGACCACCATGGCCTTGGCCCGCCCACCCATCTGCTTGCGGGTGACGGCGTTGAAGTTCTCCACGATGGTCTCTGCGTGCTGGGCGAGCGTGGAGTCGTGCAACAGCGCGAACCTGGCCAGCTGCGACTTGGCCTTGGCCGCGTCGACCTCACGGTCCTCGGTGTTGGCGTTCAGCAGGCGGTACTGGGTGCCGTAGGTGATGTAACTGCGCATCGGGTCGAGGATGAAGCCCTCTTCGATGGCCTGGCGCATCGAGTAGGTGTGGAATGGCTCGTAGAGACCGGTGGCCTCGTTACGCACCCCGAACAGGTTGAGGGTCTTGTGCTTGGGGGTGGCGGTGAAGGCGAAGTAGGACAGGTTGGCGCTGCGACCCCGGTAGGCGGCCGATTCGCGTAGCGCGTCCTCGGTGGACCTGGGGGTGTCCTCGCCGTTGGTCTCGTCGCTGTCGTCGTCGGCGTCCAGGCCCAGGTCACGCAGGGCCTTCTTCACGTCCTTGGCCGCTTCACCACTCTGGGAGGAGTGCGCCTCGTCGACCACGATCGCGAACCGGCCGCCTCGGATCTCGGTGGGTTCGCGCTTGAGGTACTCCAGCAGGGCGGGGAAGGTCTGGAGGGTGACGACGATGATGCGCTTGGTGGAGGTGGACAGTGCCTCGGCGAGCTGGGCGGACTTGGAACCACCCTTGCCGCTGATCCGCCCGACCAGTCCTTCGACCTGAGAGAAGTCACCGACGGTGTCCTGAAGCTGCTTGTCCAGGACCGAGCGGTCGGTGATGATGACGGTCTTGTCGAAGACGGGGGTGTTGGGCTGAAGGCCCTTGGCGACGGCGGCCGGGTCCAAGAGGGAGACGTCGGCGGGGGTGTGCAGGGAGGAGAGCCGGTGCGCGAGCCAGGCGATGGTGTTGGACTTGCCCGAGCCGGCCGAGTGCTGGATGAGGTAGTTGTTCCCGGCGCCGTGGAGTGCGGCGTGGTCGACCATGCGGCGCACGGCGTGCCACTGGTGGAAGCGAGGGAAGATGACGGTGTCGCGTCGGCGGCCCTTGTCGTCCTTGCCGCGCTTGACGTGGATGAAGCGTTCTAGCAGGTCGAGCCAGTTGTCGACGTCCCAGACCGTCTCCCACAGGTAGGCGGTGCGGTATCCGCTCTGGTCGGCGGTGGGGAGTGGGTTGCCGGCGCCGCCGGTATTCCCTGGGCCTTCGGAACCGGTGTTGAAGGGCAGGAAGCGGGTGTCCTTGCCGGCGAGCTTGGTTGTGAGAAAGACCAGGTCGGGGTCGACGGCGAAGTGCACGAGAGCGCGCTTGTGGAAGAGCGGTTCGCGCGGGTCCCGGTCACGGACGTACTGACGTTTGGCGTCGTTGACGTTCTGCCCGGTCAGGGGGTTCTTCAGTTCAGCGGTGGCGACGGGGAGGCCGTTGACGAACAACCCCAAGTCCAACGCCTTGTTCTGGCTGTCGTCTCGGGTGGCGTAACGCAGCTGCCGAGTGACGCTGATCCGGTTGGCGTCGTATTCGGCGAGGGCGTTCTCGGCGATGGTGTGCGAGGGCTTGAAGTAGGCGAGAGCGAACTTCAGTCCTTCGACGGTGATGCCCTTACGAAGGACATGGAGGGTGCCCTCGGTGTTGATCCGCTTGGCGAGCGTCTTGGCGAAGGTGGCCTGGGCCTGATCCTGAGAGCTGCCGCAACGGCTGATGAGTTCATCGAAGACCTCGGCCTGGGTCGCACCGATGAAGATGAAGAGCTGAGCGGTGTCCAGTGCCAATTCGGGGCTGTAGGAACTGTTGTCGCCCTGGATCCAACCACGGTCCAGCATCGAGGCCACGATGTGGCTTTCGAAGGTGTTCTCGTCATACACGGGGCTCATGACACGTCAGCTCCTCGCGCGGTAGTGACATCGATCTGACCAGTGACAGCAGCGGTGATCAGCGCACGCTTTCGCTCTTCCAGAAGGTCGATCTGACGCACCAAGGCGGAGCGAAGGCGACCAATCTCTGCAAGTGAGCCGTTCACCTCGACAGCAGCCTTGTGCTGCTCTGCCAAGGAAACAAGAGGAATAGGAAAAGACTTGACCTTGCTGCTACTTGTTGAAGCCAGATTGGTGCTCTTAACACCGGTTGCTTCAAAATAGCAACGCCCATGCAGGGAGCGCGTGAGCAGTGCTAGATATTCAGCATCAAGTCGCTCAGGATCCGGTCGCAGGGCGAACACATGGTTCTGGTGCAGCGCTCCAGGGAGTTCACCACTCCAGACTGTTCCACGCCCGAGTTTGTCGATATCCCCACCCTCGGTCATCAACACATCTCCAGGCTGAAGCGCCGAGCGATCCGCTACCGCTTTGGGAACCGTGATCTCAGTAACAGAACCGAGCTCCAACCGATCAGCCTTGACATTCGCTACTCGGAGATAAGGCCGTGTCACATCAGTCTCGGATCTCCCACGCGATGCGTCGACAGTAACGCCACCTTGAACATGACAAAGGTAACCAAGGCGAACCAGAATTGGGGATTCCTCAGCGCGAGGCAACCACGGCCAGGGAAATTCTCCGGATGCACGTCCGATACTTCCAGGAAATAGGCGTTCAGAGATGAAGCTCGCCTCACGCTCCTCAAATATTCTCATCTGAGATCTCCGAGCAGCCATAATACTTCCGATCCGACCAACCTCAGCATCGAGGAAGTCAGCAATGCGCCACTGCTCTTCGACTTCCGGGAAGTGCACCCAAAGATCTTTAACCTGTGACTCACTAACATAAGGTAGCGGACCAGACCCAGAAAGCTCCCCCATGTCGATGGTCGTCATGGCATACATTAAGAATGCAGCATCCCCAATCCGAGGAACCACAGACATCAAGTTATTATCCATTGCAGCTTCACGCAGAAGAACCCTCCTCTGATTCTTCAGGAGGGCCGCCCCAACTTTCGGAAATACTACGGACCCAACAGGAGAAACTCGGCCACCCAATTCGGAAAGCGTCGACCTGTTAACCCAATTGTTCGCCTCGCGCACGCCTTGGGAATTCTCAGCCAATGAAAGATCCGAAACCTTCAGGAAAGGAATTTCACCAGTCCCGCTTCCCTGAAAAGAGTGAGGGAATCCTACGCCACTTATAGTCCTGGCGATACGCCCCAACTTGACCATACGCGTCGAAGTAGTCACTTGGTTACCTCGCCAAGCAGCCGCTGGATCTCGGCCTCAAGTTCCTTCAACTCCGTGTCGATCTCCTCCAGCGGCCTTGGCGGCGTGTAGACGTAGAAGTGTCGAGTGAAGGGGATCTCGTACCCGATCTTCGTCTTGTCCTTCTCCACCCACGCATCCGGAACGTGCGGCAGGACCTCACGCTCCATGTAGGCGTCGATGTCCTCGTCCAGCGGGATGTTCTCGAAGTCGCGCAGGTCCGTGTCCGGTTCCGGCTCGCCCTTCTTCTTCTGGACCTCGCCCTCGGGGTCGCGCACCGACACCGCACCCCACACGGCCTTCATCACCGGCGTCGGCGGCTTGGCGATACCGCCCTCGGCCAAAGCCTGCTGGACCCGATCGGCGAACTCGGTCTTCTTGATGCTCGGCTCACCACCCACCAGTGACCGCAGCGCCTCGACCAGCTCCGCCTTCTGCTCGTATTTGGCGGTGCTCTTGCCCTTGTCCAACGCGGCGCTCAGCTCGACCAGCGTCTCCTCGGTGACCTCGAAGCGCAGCTTCAGCGGCCTTTCCACGGTGATGCGCTGGTATCCGAAGTCCTCGTTGCCGAACACCTTCACCTTGCCGTGCAGCGGGTGCTCGGGGTCCTCGACCACCCCCAGCGCGTCCGCGTACAGCCGCGTCAGCTCGGTGATCTGCTCGGCACTGACCTCCTTGCGCTTCTCCCCCAGGGATTTGCGCATCTTGGTCCAGTGCTCGCGGGCATCGATCAGCTTGACCTTGCCCTCATGGGCACGATCCTTGCGGTTGGTCAGAATCCAGAAGTAGGTGGAGATACCGGTGTTGTAGAACAACTGATCCGGCAGGGCGACGATCGCCTCCAGCCAGTCGTTCTCCAGGATCCAGCGGCGAATCTCGGACTCACCGGAGCCGGCCGCACCCGTGAACAGCGGGGAGCCGTTGAAGACGATGGCGATACGGCTGCCACCCCGCTTCTCACCCTCCTCGTCGAGCTGGACCGGCTTCATCTTGGAGATCATGTGTTGCAGGAACAGCAGCGATCCGTCATTGATGCGCGGTAGCCCGGCTTCGAAGCGACCGGAGGAGCCCAGTTCGTACTCGGCCTCCACATCGTCTTTGACCTTCTTCCACTCCACACCGAACGGCGGGTTGGCGAGCATGTAGTCGAACTTGCGGCTCTGGTGTCGGTCGTGGCTGAAGGAGTTGCCGAACTTGATGTGTTCGGGGTCCTGGCCCTTGATCATCAGGTCCGATCGCGAGATCGCCCAGGACTCGGGGTTGAGCTCTTGGCCGAACACGACCGCCTTGGCATCCGGATTCAGGGCCGTGATGTGGTCGTGCATCTCGGTGAGCATCCCGCCGGTACCACAGGCCGGGTCCAGGATCTGGCGGATGATGCCGGGGGTGCGCAGAACGTCCTCATCCGGAGCCAAGAGAAGATTGGCCATCAGCTTGATGACCTCACGCGGGGTGAAGTGTTCACCAGCGGTCTCGTTGGACATCTCGGAGAACTTACGGAGAAGCTCCTCGAAGATGTAACCCATCTGGACGTTGGAGATCCGATCCGGAGACAGGTCCAGGTCGGCGAACTTGCCCACCACCTGGTAGAGCAGGCCGGAGTTGTCCAGTTTTCGGATCTGACCTTCGAACTCGTACTTCTCCAGCACCTCATGGGCGTTGTAGGAGAAAGCGTTGATGAAGTGAGTGAGGTTGTTCGCCGTTTGGGAGGGGTCGGCGGCGATGCGCTCGAAGGTCAACGGGCTGGTGTTGTAGAAGCTGTGCCCCGACGCCCGCAGCACGAACTCGTGGTGGACGGGCTTGTCCTTGAATTTCTCGTGTGCGCTCAGCACCGCCTGTTTGGTCGGCTCCAGCACACAGTCCAAGCGACGCAGCACGACGAACGGCAGGATGACCTTGCCGTACTCCGACTGCCTGTAGTCACCGCGGAGCAGGTCCGCGACCGACCAGACGAAGCTCACCATCTCCTGATGGGTACTCGAATTCACCGGGGTCCTTCCGAAGGGGTGTGCGCCTGAAGGGGCATGCAGCGGGGTTGGTTCAAGTCTGTCTGATTCACGGGGTTCCCGTGACCTCTTCCACGGGTTCCTCGGCGCCCGCCGGCGGCGGCTCGACCGGCGGCTCCAAGAGCCCCGTTCGCAGTCCGCTGGTGAGGCGTTCTCCCAGTTCACCGGCGGTATCACGGGCCTGTTCCAGCCGCTGCCGAAACTCGTGCAGCTCGCGGAACGCCGCGCCGTAGCGGTGCTGTTCCGCCAGCGGCAGCAGCGGCACGCGCAACCGCCGAAAGTCCACGCGCAGGATCGTCGAGCCCTGTCCTGCCCGGCGCAGGTTGTCCTCATCGGCGAGGAAGCCGGCCAAGAACCACGCGTCGAGGTGGGCGGGGTCCGGACGCACCAGGTACAGCGGGTTCCCCAAGAGCGCACCGGCGTCGATCCCGGTGACCACCCGGATCTTGGAGGCCCCGCTCCTGGTCATAGCCGAAGGGATGAGCACGTCCCCTTCCTGGATCACCTGGTGTCCCGTGGTTTCCGGCTCCACCGGTTCGGCGAGGCGCTTGCTCGCCTCGCCACCACCGTTGACGTCGCCGGGGGTGAGCACCCTTGGCCCGGTGCCCTCATCCAGATCGACGACGGGTACAACCGGTGCCCGATAGACGGCCAGGGCCCCGGACCGGGACAGGTCGTCGAGGGTGGTCATCCGCCACTCCCCCGGCTCACGAGCGCCCCACCCGACACCGGGGACGGACGAACGTGTGTCCTCCAGGGTGCGCAGGAGTCTTCGTCTGACCTTGCCCACGCCCTTGTGCGCCTGGGCCGGACTCACCTCGGGGACGGTGGCGGGCAGGTGGCGCTGCGGGGTCAGGTCCACGCTGTCGTCCAGCAATTCGACCACGGGCACGGCCCGGCTGAACCCTGTCTCGTCCACCACCGTGTCGGGCCCGTCCAGGAACGTTCGCCAACTCCGACCCACTCGATCGCGTAGCTCGTCCCAGTCCGCGGGCCTGCGATCCTCTCCCCCACCACGATCGCTCTCGGTGTCGACGAAGAGCACCCGGTGCCGCTGCACGGCCTCCGTCTCCGGCTGTTCCAGCACCCACAGGTGCAACCCCACGTGCAGGGGCGCGGCCGCACCGATCGGCAGAGCGATGACGGCCGCCAGCGCTCCCCGCCGAAGCAGTTCCCGCCGGATGCGGCGGCCCGAGGGCCGGGAGGCGGCCGCAGGGGGCATGAGTACGACGTCGCGGCCGCCGGGGCGGGTGTGGGCCAGGCAGTGTTGGATCCAGGCGAGTTCGGATTCGGAGCGAGGTGGGACTCCGTAGGCCCATCGTTCGTCGTAGGCGAGTTCGTCGGCGCCCCAGTCACGTTGGTTGAAGGGCGGGTTGCACAGCACCGCGTCGAAGTGACGTCCGTCGAAGGCGTCTGCGGTGAGGGAGTCTCCTCCCATGACCCGCCCGGGGGCTCCGCTGGGCACCAGTCCGACCAGTGCCTGGGCCAGGCGCGCGCCGGCTTCCTCGATCTCCTGTCCGTACAGGCCCACCGCTCCGTCCTTCGATGCG
Source organism: Nocardiopsis sp. NPDC006832 (assembly GCF_040635885.1). NCBI lineage: Bacteria > Bacillati > Actinomycetota > Actinomycetes > Streptosporangiales > Nocardiopsidaceae > Nocardiopsis > Nocardiopsis sp. NPDC006832. The sequence goes on from NZ_JBEYLC010000015.1 coordinate 75,630, forward strand.
GTGCGCAGCAGGGAGCCGGTGCCACAGGCGGGGTCGAAGACCTCGGCTCCGCGTACGTCGGCCAGGTCGACCATCAGGTGTGCCAGGGGGGCGGGGCTGAGGTGCGCCTTGCCGCCCAGGGCGCCCAGGTAGGCCTCGTGCAGGTGTCCGGACAGTTCCCGGGCGGCGTCCGGGGTGGTGGCCGCTCCTCGCACGGCTTCGGCCAGGTCGGTGCCTCCCTGGTGGTTGGCCACCCGATCCGCCGCCTTCTTCGTGGCCCGTCCCTGGGACAGGTGGAGCAACAGTTCCTGGACATCGGCGACGACCTCTCCCAGATCGCCCTCCTCGGCAGACGTCACCCGGATCCGCTCCCAGACCTGTTCGTGGGGGGCGCGTTCGGGCATGCGGTCGCTGCCGGCCAACCACCGTTCGACCTGAGCCAGGTCGAACAACGCCCGGTTTCCGTTGCCTCCCACGGGTTCGGGAAAGTCCCCATGGCGTTTGCGCCAGTTGCTGACCGTGGTCCGGCTCACCTGCGCGATGCGCGCGATGTCGGCCGCGGTGACAGTCGTGTTCTGCGCCATCGAAGCCTCCTTTCCTCGGTCGTGAACAGTACACCACAGCCTTACTCAGGTTGACAATGTTTTCAGGCAGTCCCTATGTTGATGGCATCGGCATCACCGCTCCATCCGACGACACACCCCCTGGAGTCCGGCCATGTCCTTGCCCCTTCCCCTGCCCTTCGAGCAGGAGGAACCGGAAGCCCACCCGCAGAAGGTCACACCACGGCAGTTGCTCGACATTCGCGAGGCCGAGTGGCGTCCGCACCTGGAGTCGGTCTCCCTCGTCTCCGAGGCGCCCTTCAACGCGAAGGAACTCGACCAGGCGGCTCGGGCGCTGGGGTCGATCTTCACCCGGGAACTCGACGTGTACGGGCGCTCGAACCTGCACCATTGGCCCGCCTGCCTGACGGCGGTCACAGTGGGGGTGGCCACCAGGCGCTACGCCCACGGCACCTTCTGGCCGGCGTTGTGGGAGAGCACGAAGGTCCCCAGTTCGCGTCGCAAGACCGAAGCCTGGGGCACCCGTTTCCTGCGCTCCCTGGAAATCCTGGGCGTGGACACCTTCCCCGGGATGAGCTACCCCTACGTGGATCCGATCCTGATGCACTCGGGGATCCCCACCTACTGCCTGGGTGACGTCTTCGACCTGCTGTTGCACCGGAGCGCGGTGGAACCCGGGTTGGACGCGTACGGGTTCCACCTGTGGGCCGTCTCCGGTCGTCACCGGCTCAGGGACCTGGACATGCCGGCCGACAGGTTCATCTCCTCCGGTGGTGACTACGCCCTGGAGACCATCGAGCGATGCATGCAACTGATGGATCTCCTGCGCGAGGACCCCGACGCCGCTCCTCGGGAGGTGGGGCTACCCCAGCGGTTCCACGCCCCGGCGGTAGCCGCGTTGGAGCGCGCGGCGGGTCGGGGCGCCCTCCCCCGACAACCGCTCTGGCAATCCGCCACGCCCCGCGCGGCCCGAGCACGTCTGCGTCTGGATCCCTTCGTCCACGGAATCCACGTCGTCCTGCCGGTTCTGGACGGCACCGACGACCTCGACGTCTCGTGGGAGGTCACCACCGACGAGGGCACCCACACCGTGCGTACCCGCCGTCGTTGGGGCGCGGCGGCCGAACCGACCGTGTTCGCGCTCGCCCGCCCCACCCGTTCGGTGAACGTCACCCCGCAGGGGCTCGGGGTACGCGAGCAACTGGACCTGATCGATCCGCTGGACCCGCTCCTGGTCTTCGACGACTCCGGTGCGTTGACCGGTACCGACGCGACGTTGTCGCCCGGGCCGGTGTGGGTGATGCATCCCGGCGACCACGTGCTCGAAAAATCCGAGACGGTGGAGGAACTGGGCGAGTCCGACGTGCCCTATGGCTGGGAGGGGTGGTCCCTGCGTCGGCTACAGCTGTACCGGGGCGACTCGATCCGGTTGGAAGGGGGTTCCCACCACCGTGCCCAGGGCCGGGAGCGACCCCGGTTGGAACTGCCCGAACCCGTTCCCGGCGCGACCACCCCGCTCGGGGCACCGGTGTACCCGCACCGGCCCTCCGTGGTCCTGCCCGAGGCGGAGGGCGTGTCGGTGGAGTGGTCGGTGGAGGTGCGGTCAGCGGAGGAGGGGCGCCTGATCTCTCGCGTACGGGCGGACTCCGGTGAGGACGTCGTCCTTCTGGCGGACCTGCGATCGCCCGTGGTGGGCTCCTACACCGTGAACGTTCGGGGCCCGCTCGGGCGTGGGTTGAGCCGGCAGATCACCATCGTCGAGGGGCTCGACGCCCGACACACACCACGTGTGCGCGTCATCGAACCAGGAGGGCTGGTGCCGGCCGAGACGCGTTTGGCGGCCGCCGACGGTGTCGAGGTCGAGCCCGCCCATCCGCGGTTCGGTCCTCGGGTGGTGGCCCGTCCCGTCACCGTGCGCGCCGGAACCTCGGTGGTGTCCCTACTGGTCGAGCCCCCGCACCTGCGTCTGCTCACCACCGGTGAGACGTCCCCGCAGTGGCGCGTCGAAGCCGCGCGGTTGGACTGTGAGTCCGTGTCGGATGCGGGTGACCTGCTCGTGCGGGTACCCGAGGGCGAACCGGGCCCCGGCCCGTTGCTCGCCTTGCAGGGCACGGACGTCGTCCAGCGGGTGGACGCGATCTCGGTACTCGGGGCGAACACGCACCGTTATCCCCTCGGGCAGCTCGTGGAGACGGCCGCCGCGCGGCGCCATCTGCGTCTGGTCGTGGGGCATGGCTCGACACCGATGCCCGTGGCCGTCGTGCGGCCCAGGAGGTTCGCGAGCGGCGCGGAGGTCCGCGACGGGGTGATCGAACTCGAAGGGTTCGCCGGTATCGACGACGTCAGCGCGGCCGTGTACCTGCGCGGCGCACCGTGGCGGGCACCGGTCGTACTACCCGTACCAGTGGACGGGCGCGTTCCCCTCCCCGATGAGCTGCGCGAGGCCGGGCCCATGCGGCTGCTGTTGGCCGTAGAGGACCCGTGGTCGGTCACCGACCATCCCCGTTGGCCCGGGAGCGACGACCCGAACGTGTTGGGCTGCCCGGCCCAGGGGCGACCCACCGGCTCCGACGAGGAGGAGGAAAGACTGTGCGCCGCCTTCGCCACCGGGGACGGCCTGGACTCCCTGCCGCTTTCGCGTGACAACGCCGTTCGCCTGTGGCGGGTGCTGGGGGCCTCCGACCTCCTGGCCCGCTCCGGTGTGCCCCCAGAGCGGATCATCGCCTGTGCCGACGCCTTGGGCAACACACCGCTGCCGGCGCTCATGGCCCACGGCGACTCCGAGCTGTCCGCCACCGAGAGCGTATGGGCACTGGTCACCGGAGGACTCGTCGCCTCTCCAGCGGGTGGGCGCGTGCCCGTGCGGCAGGCGGCGGAACTGTGGCACCGTCTGCCCGCAGCGGCCGCCCTGGCCACCAGCGACCTCATGCCCCTGATCGACGCCGAGGTCTCCGACCCCGACCACGCCGAGCTGATGGAACAGTTGGAACGGCGATGTGGTGGGATCGCCATGACCCTGCTTCGGGGGAAAGCGGACCCGGCCTCGGGCGCGGGCAGGTTCGACACCAACGCCGAGCACCTGGCCCGGATGTCACCGGACCAGGTCACCGCGATCTGGCAGGCGGCCCGGGTGGTCCCACGCGCCCTGCTGGACGAGGACTCACGCACCCAGGCCGCTCTGGGGCTGTTCAGCGCACGTGATCGACCCGCCATGCACCGGATACGCTCCGCCGCGCCCGACATCGCCGGGAGCGTCCTGCACCTGGCCAAACGCCTCGACCAGACCTACCGCCGTCCCGTCCTGGACCTGCTGGAACCACGCCACGCCCCGGGCGCCGCCCGCTGGCGCAACCTGCCCGCCGCGTCCCTGGCCCTGGCCCTGTCCGCACGGTTGGCCGCACGCGGCGTACCCGCCTTCGCCTCCCTGGCCCGTGGGCAACGCGCGGTCTGGGGGGACCTGGCCCGGCACGCTCCCGACCTCGTCCGCATCGACATCGTCTTGGCCGAACTGGCCCTCGCCGGGGCCGAACGCGCCCACTTCGCCAAGGAGCAGAACCGATGACCTCCCGATTCGACCCCATCGACGTGAGCGCACTGATCGGTGACGGCTACCGCCGTTACCTGGGCTCGCTGTTGCCGCTGCGAGACCCGGCCCTGGCGGACGCGCTCTCCGAGCAGATCTCCGACAGCCCCCTGCTGAGCAAGGGGCCGCTGTTGGAGGCCACCCCGGCCTACGAAACCGGTCGAACACCACGCGAACTGGTCGAGGAAGGTGTCCTCTCCCCCGGGTTCGCCTCACCCACCGGCCCGGCCGTCCATCTCGACCGACCGCTGTACAACCACCAGGAGGAGGCGATCCGCAAGGCCCGTCAGGGCCGCAACCTGGTGGTGGCGACCGGGACCGGGTCGGGGAAGACCGAGAGCTTCCTGTTGCCGATCCTCAACGAACTCCAGGCCGAGCACGAACGCGGCGAACTGGGCCCCGGGGTTCGAGCCATCCTGCTGTATCCGATGAACGCGCTGGCCAACGACCAGCTCAAACGACTGCGCGAGACGCTGTTGGCCACCAGCCCGCACATCACCTTCGGTCGCTACACCGGGGAGACCAAGGAGACCGAACAGCAGGCCCTGGATTCCTTCAGGGCCCTGCACCCGGGCCAGAACCCTCCGCACAACGAACTCCTCAGCCGGGAGCAGATGCGCAAGAGTCCGCCGCATCTACTGCTGACCAACTACGCGATGCTGGAGTACCTGCTGTTGCGCCCGGCGGACCTGGACCTGTTCGAGGGCGAGCACGCCGGGCACTGGAAGTTCATCGCCGTGGACGAAGCGCACGTCTACGACGGGGCCAAGGCCGCGGAACTGGCGATGCTGCTGCGCCGGCTGCGTGACCGCGTCGCCCGTGGTCAACAACTCCGGTGCATCGCCACCAGCGCGACCGTCGGCGACGACGCGAGCGCGGTCACCACCTTCGCCCAGCGTCTCTTCGACGCACCATTCGACTGGGATGACGGTGATCCCACCAGGCAGGACCTGATCCGTGCCACCCACCGGGACACCATGCCCCACTCCACGTGGGGTCCGCTGTCCGCGTTGGACTACCGCAACGTACGCGAGGACGACGACCCCGACCACGCCCTGCGAAGCGTCGCGGCCGAGCACGGAGCCGAGGCTCCTTCCTCCTTCACGCTCCTGGCCGGGGAACGTCGATTGCAACATCTGCGCGTGCTGTTGGCCCGTGGCGGCCCCAAACCTCTGGAGGAGCTGGCGGAGGAACTGTTCGGTGCCGTCCCCGAGACCGTCTCCGGGACCGAAGGGTTGACCGCCGCCGATCGAGTACGGGCTTTGGCGGACCTGGTCGCGTTGGCCAGCGCGTTCCGCGACACTGATGGCACACCGCTGCTGTCGGCCCGATACCACCTGTTCACCCGGGCCACCGACGGCGCGTTCGCCTGTCTGACCGATCAGGGACCGCACGTGTCGTTGGCCCGGCACGAGACCTGCGAGACCTGCTCGGCACCCAGCTTCGAGATCGGCTCCTGCAAAAGGTGCGGGGACCTGTACCTGGTGGGAAGCATCGAGGCGGAGGGGCGCGGGGCACGTCTTGTTCCACAGACCTCGCGGCAGAAGAAGCCCGACTGGTTGCACCTGGGCGGCACGCCGATCACCGTCGACGACGATGACGACACCCTGGAGCAGGCGAACAAACTCAACACCCGGAACGCCTACCTGTGCGTGGGCTGCGGGTCCCTGGTCGACTCGCCCTCCGGCGCGTGCGCGATCGAGTGTCCCGAGCGTTCCCTACGCGAAGTCCGACTGATCAAGACGCAGGGCGACCGTGCCGCCCGGTGTCTGAACTGTGGCGCGCTCGGCACCCACACCCTGCGCCGGTTCGAGAGTGGTAACGATGCCTCCGCCGCCGTCGTGGCCACCGCGCTGTACCAGGCCCTGCCCGAGGACACGAACGCACAGGTCGCCGATCAGCCCGGGGGCGGACGCAAGCTGCTGATGTTCAACGACAGCCGCCAGGCCGCGGCGTTCTTCGCGCCTTACCTGGAGACCAGCTACGGAACGTTCCAGCACCGGCGTCTCGTCCTGGAGGGCATGACCACGATCCACGACCCGGACGACGAGCTGCGAATCGACGACCTGATCGATGAGACCGCTCAAGCCGCCAAGCGCGCCGGGTTGTTCGGCCGCAAGGTGTCCAAGCGTCAGCGTGCGTCCAGGGTCGGGCCCTGGGTGATGAGTGAGTTGGTCAGTACCGACGACCGCCAGTCGTTGGAAGGGCGCGGCCTGCTCAGGGCGGACCTGACCCAACCCGAGGGGGTGTCTCTGCCTCCCGCGTTCACCGAGCGGCTCGGGCTGGACGAGGACGAGGTGTGGGACCTGTTCGGGGAGCTGGTGCGCACGTTGCGTCAACAGGGCGCCCTCAGCATGCCCGAGGGCGTGGCCGCCGACGACGAGGCGTTCATGCCCCGGCTCGGTCCGGTGTACGTGCGTCGAGATGGCGCTGACCGTGCGCGCAAGGTGATCAGTTGGGTGCCGACCTCGGGGCAGAACCGACGGCTCAACTACCTGGAAAGGGTTCTGAAGCGGCTGGGGGTCTCCGAGGATGACGTACCGGCGCGGAAGGTGCTGGAGAAGGTGTGGGACTTGCTCCGGGACATGCCCGAGGGTTGGTTCGTCCCGACGGACGACCGTGTGCTGGGAACGCTCTACCAGGTCGACCACGAGGGGCTGGAGGTGTCCCTGGTGACTCCGGAGAAGGCCCCCTACCAGTGCGACGCCTGTCGGCGTCTGCATCCGGTGTCGGTGCGCGGTGTGTGTCCGACCATGAACTGTCCCGGGACGCTGCGCCCCTACGACATCCCCGACGCCGACAAGGACACCGACCACTACCGGCACCTATACCGGACGCTCAACCCGGTCGCGTTGACCGCTCAGGAGCACACCGCGCAGTGGTCGGCGCGGGAGGCGGCCAACGTGCAGCAGGAATTCGTCACGGGCCGGGTGAACGCGCTGTCCTGCTCGACCACGTTCGAACTCGGCGTGGACGTGGGCGAGCTCCAGTCGGTGTTCATGCGCAACATGCCGCCCACCACGGCCAACTACGTACAGCGTGCGGGGCGGGCCGGACGGCGCTCGGACTCCGCGGCCTTGGTGGTCACCTACGCGCAACGTCGCTCCCACGACCTGTTCCGATACCAGGAACCCGAGAAGATGATCGCCGGAGAGGTGCGGGCGCCCTACGTGCCGCTCGCCAACATCCGGATCGACCGCCGGCACGCGCACTCGGTGGCGATGGCGGCGTTCTTCCGGTACTGGTTCCAGACCACCGGCGAGTCCTGGAACAAGGTGGGGGAGTTCTTCCTGTCCGGTGACGAGGACCGGCCGGCTCCCGCCACCCGGGTCGTCGACTTCCTCTCCCCCGTACCGGGCCACGTCACCGAGGCCCTGCTCAGGATCCTTCCCTTGGAGATCGCGCAGGAGATCGACGTGGCGGGAGGCGGTTGGGTCGGCGGGCTCACCGAGCTCTTGGAGAGGATCCGCCTGGAGGTGACCCAAGACGTCGAGGACTTCGAACGGCGCCGGGTGGAGGCCTTCGAGGCACGCAAGGACATGTTGGCGGAGCGGTTCGGTAAGACCATCAACACGGTGGTACGGCGCCCGCTCCTGGGTTTCCTCGCCACTCGCAACGTGCTGCCCAAGTACGGCTTCCCGGTGGACACCGTCGAACTGCGCACCCATCACTCGGGAGAGCCCGTCGGCAGGCGATTGGAACTGGCGCGGGACCGTAGTTCGGCCATCTACGAGTACGCCCCTGGAAGTTCCATCATCGCGGGCGGGAAGAAGTGGACCTCGGCGGGCATCTACCGGCTCCCCGGACGTGAACTGCACCCCCACCACTACCGGGTGTGCGCCGACTGTGGTTTCTACGACGAGTCCAAGGACCCGCTGGAAGGTGTGTGTCGCTCCTGCGGTGTGGCCGCCCGAGGAGGCAGGACCAAGTACATCGTTCCCGAGTTCGGCTTCGTCGCCAGCGCCAAGGTGCAACCCGCCGGGATGACGCCCCCGCAGCGTTCCTGGCATGGTTCCACCAACGTACTGCGGTTGGCGGCCGATCCCGAGAACCACATCTGGCCCCTGCCCGGCGGGGGCGAGGTCCTGTGTCAGGCGGGCAGCAGAGGTGAGTTGGTGGCGATCTCCGACGGCCCCGGAGGGCACGGTTTCCGGATCTGCGGCTGGTGTGGCTGGGGTACGGGGACGGCCACCGGCAAGACGCCCACCGAGCACGAGAATCCGTTGAAGGGGAATCGGTGCGAGGGTCCACTCGCCCACCTGTCCCTGGCCCATCGGTACGAGACCGACATCGTGGAGATCTCCTTCGGTGGCCGTCTGGACATCGGACGCGCCTCCGAACCGGTCCGATACTCCCTGTTGTACGCGCTGTTGGAGGGTGCCTCTTCGGTGTTGGACATCAGCCGTGACGACATCGATGGAGCGACCTTCCGAAGGACGGCGGGCACCATGGCCCTGGTGCTGTTCGACACGGTTCCCGGTGGTGCCGGCGGTGCCACCCGGATCGCCGCGAACTTCCCCGAGGTCATGAAGGCGGCCTTGGACCGGGTCACGGCGTGTGACTGCGGGGTGGAGACCTCCTGCTACAGCTGCCTGCGCAACTACCGCAACCAGTACTTCCACGATCGACTTCGTCGAGACGCGGCGTTGCACGCATTGGAGTCACTGCTGAACCGAGGCTGAAGGCCTGGGGCCGGGAGATTCCACTCCCGGCCCCGGGAGCCCGTTCCTCAGGCGACCACCAGTGCGACCGTGAGTTGGGCGACCGCCGCGAATCCGGAGATGATCGTAGCCGCGGCGACCACGGCGGGAAGCGCCCTCTTCCAACTGGCGAGGGTCTTGGCCCGAAGTTCCCCCCACCCCTCCCTGACCACCATGAGTTTGGCCGTTTGCCATCTGTGTTGCTCGATATGGCATCCCGGCAGCAGGCCCGGGGAGTTGTTCCGGCAACGTGTCTTCGCACCCCGATTCCACGCACCGCACGGCAGCGGCATCTGGAAGAAGGTGTAGAAAACCCCCACCGTCGCGGCGATGGCCATCCACATCGGACCCACTTCCGGCAGAAACCACCCAAAAAACGCAAAGAGAATAAATGCTATTCCCCAGTAGCGCAACGGGCTGCGCGCTTTCTTCTTGACCATGACAGCAATCCTCGGCTGAATCTTTCGACCAAGGCAAGAGCTCATCCGTTTTCCATTGTGACCGATGCAGGACAGGCAGGACACGCATGAAATCATCGAGTCGAGGAAAGGCAAAGCCCCCGCTTATACGGAGAAACCGAGAAGCATGACACGAGGGCCGGAACCAGAGGCTCCTTACCATGGAATCCACCTCCGACCCCCTTTTCCCATGGGCCACATCAGTCACCCTTCGCCTTGCCCTTCGTGACCGTTAGTGGACACGTAAGGTTTCCCGAGAAAGGCCAGAGGGAAAAAGGGGTGCGAACGCCGGTGCGAACCCACGAGGTGAAGCGGTGCCCATCTCCCCCGGGCCGTCCCCATCCGCCGAACACGCCCCACACGACCCGCTCGCTTCCGTACGCGGAAGAATCCTGCTCCACGTCAAAAGTATCTCCCGCGCTCCCTTGGAAAGAATTCCCGCCGATAGCGGTGGAGTGGTGTTCTCCGGAAAGGACGCACGGAAGAACGCGCAGGATTTCGTCTCGGCCACGGGCAGTGGTCATCCCGTGGTGCTGGATCCCTCAGCCTATGAGAGTTCCTACGCCACAGCGGAAGAACCGTTCACCCTCGAATCGCAGCGGTACCTGGACACGTGGCGGACCGGGCTGGGCGCGACCCTGGAGACCCTGGTGTCCGGCCCGGCGAACCTGGTTCTGACGCCCACGCGCTACCTGAGGTGTGACGCCGAAGGAGCACGCGCCTTGGAGGAGGCCGTCCGGCGGGTGAACACGGTGGACCTGCCGGACGTGGTCTTCGCGGTGCCGGTCGACGCCGGCTGGCTCACAGACCGACGAGAACACCTCGTCTCCTGTCTACGACGAGTGAACCGTGTCCCCACTGCGTTGCTCCTCGGGGCGAAAGGCAATCCCCTGGAGTCGGAAAGCCGGGCGAAGGGGCTACGGGAGGTCCTCAAGGCCTGCCCGGGCACCGGACTACTCAGGACCGACCTTGCGGCACTGGACGCTATGGTGCACGGCGCCGCGTTCGCCTCCATCGGTGACACCGCCTCCGTCCGCCACGCGGTTCCCCCGGGGCGACAGGGTGGGCCACCGAACTCGGATTCCAGCCCCAACCTCATCCTGCCCGAGCTGATGGGTTACTTCCGCGGTTCTACCCTCGCGGAGCATCTGAGGAATTCCCCGTACTGCCTCTGCGATCCCTGCACCGAATGGGGAGAAGCCCGGGCCAATGGTGAAGCGGGCAGGCTCCCCTCTGGCTTCCAGGACTCGTCCGACACCCCGGACGCACATGCGCATAACATGGCGATCTGGTCGCGTTGGTGGCGTGAGCTGAGTTCGGAGTCCTCCGTCAACGCCATGAAGACACGGTGGCGTGGCATGTGCGAGCGGGCCTACAACGAATACGGATGGCACAACCGAGTGATCTCTCCCAGGAAGGCCGTGTTCAAGGTGCCGCCATCACTGCGTTACTGGGGTGGTGGGCGAGGATGAGGCTTCGCGCTCGGCCACGACCCGATGGACGTGTTCTGCCAGACGCCAGTGAAGCGCCGCCACGATTTCGGGAACATCGGTAGGGGCGTTCACCAAGACCTTCACGTTCTCGCCATCACACTCCGCGAGGCCCACACCGTAGAAGTCCGCCTCCCAACACGCCCGGTCACGGTCCTCGTTCAGGGGTGGGCATACCGCCATTCGTGGGACAACCCGGCCGAGAACACAGGCTCTGTCCAGCGCTTCGGCCCAGGTGTCGCCTCTGGAGAGAAGCGCTTCCAGGCGCACCGGTGGGTCCACCAGTCTCGACACTCGTCCGTTCTCACGCGCCCTGGTCCACGTGGGCAGCGCGGGAAGAATGCGTTGCTCCCGCTCGGTCAGTCCTTCCACCGACACCCACTCCCCCAACGGGAGAGCCTGGAGCAGTTGATAGACGCCCAGACGAGAGCCGAGCGTCCGGCCGCCGCCCTCGCGAAGTCGGCGCTGCGCTTCAACGGGGCGATACACCGCGGTGACCGGTCTACCTCGCAGGAACATGTCCACGGCTCGTGCGTCTTGGAAGCCGATGAGAGCCCGAATGGTTCGGAGTTGGATTTCCACACCACAGATGCTGGCAGAGAGTCGAGGAATCCGGCAGCGGAACTTCTCCATCTGTGGACCGTGACACCGCCGCCCCGCCGCCCGGGGTGGGCGGCGGGGCGGGGTGGGGGTCAGCGGGCGCGGAGGACCACCAGGTTGCAGGTGATGTTCTCCTTGACGTGGTAGACGCTCTGCGGTGTGGACTCCTCCAGGTGGGCGAGGCCGGCCTCTTCGATGGCCTCGACCTTGGCTTTGTAGCCGGAGGGTTCCCAGATGCGGTCCAGGACGGTGACGACGATGGGCGCGCCGGGGCGCGCGACGCGCACGAGTTCGTCGAAGGCTTCGGGGCCCACGTGGCCTTCGGTGAGGGTGCCCACGCAGATGACCGCGTCGTAGGCGTCGTCCTCGGCGGGCAGGCGCTGCGTGAGGTCGGCCTTGGCGAGGTCGCGGTAGAGGCCCTTGGCCCGGGCCTTGTCGAGCATGGCGGTGGAGAGGTCGAAGCCGTCGATGACCTCGAAGCCGTGGCCGGACAGGGCAGCGCCGACCAGGCCGGTGCCGCAGCCCGCGTCGAGGATCTCGGCCTCGGGTCGGTCGGCCAGCAGCGAGCGAAGGCGTTCGGCGGCGAGGGTGGGCGCGGCGTAACCCATGCCCTCGGTGGTGTCGTGTTCGTAGGTGGCGGCCCACTCGTCGTAGGCGCTCTCGGCCTCTTGGGGGTTCTTCAGGGCGTACACACGGTCCAGGATCCGGCGGTGCTCACTCATGGATCGGCCTCCCTCGTCTGATGAAAAGGACATCAAGCCTTATTGCGACCATATAGGGCAAGGGTTTTCGGAGTGCGTGGTGGTGAGGGCCACAGCGACGGTCGTCGGTGGACCGTGACGTTCGCCGAACAGGGGGAAGATGCCCTCCATGACGGACATCTCCCCAGAGGATGAGACGAAGGCGAACCGCGGCCCCCGAGAGTGGCGACTGGTGTGGCGCCACCGGCACGCGGTGATCCTCGCCTTGGTCGTGGCCCTGATGGTGGGCGCGTGGGTGGCGCAGAGCGCGGCGCGTCCGATGTTGTGGGTGGCGGGCGCGTTGGTGGGCGCGTTCCTGGTCTGGTGGATACGCGGGCGGTGGCTTCGGGCGAGGGAACGCCGGGCCCTGGAAAGGGTCGATCTGTCCGAGGTCGACCTGATGACGGGCGTGGAGTTCGAGGAGCACGTCGCCATGCTGATGCGGGTGAGCGGCTACACGGCGGTGACAGTGGTGGGCGGCGCCGACGACGGCGGGGCGGACGTGGTGGGACGCGCTCCGGACGGCCGGGAGGTCGTGGTGCAGTGCAAGCGGTGGAACCACGCGGTGCCGCCCAACGACGTGCGTGCGTTCATCGGTGTACTGCACAGCGGTTACGAGGGCTACGAGGGGGTCTTCGTGTCCTCGTCCGGTTTCACCGAGGCCGCCGCGACGCAGGGCGAGGGGCACATGGTGTTGGTGGATCGGGACGCCCTGGCTCGGTGGATGAGCGGCGTGGAGGCGCCGGAGCCGCTGTCGGGCGGATGAGGGCCCGCGCCGGAACGCGGGCCGGGGGCGTGTTTTCGCAGTTCAGGGTCGGGTTCTGGGTTTTTGGAAGTTTCCTGTCCTAAACCCTTGGGATACCGGGCCCGCGGGTTGCTTGGGATTCTCGGGGTAGTTCCCGCCCCTTCCTGGTGAGCCAATGGGGGACGGGACGTGTGGGGCTCCCGGGGTTCGGGGGCTCCACGGGCCCCGATCGCGGCGGGGCCGATCCGGTCCGTAGAGCCCCGAGTGTCTCCGGCAGACTCCCGAGTTGGTACCCCCGTCAGTCACTGACGGGGGTCAGCGGGCTGTCCGGGCCCACCTGGGGGTCAGGTGGGCATGGGTCTTCTGGGTTTCATGCTCTCTCCCGGGTTCAGTGGCGGCAGTGCGGGGGTTTGCGGGGTCGGGGGATGCGCGGGTGGACGCCCGGGCAGGTGGCCGGGGCGGTGAGGCCGGGCGGGGTCGGGAGGGTCGCCCAAGTGATGGTGCGTTCGACCAACACGACGGGGGTGGACAGCAGCGTGAACAACAGGAGCCCGGAGCACGGGGCGAAGAGACGGAATCGCTCGAACATGTGCCCAGACTGGCAGGGGAAGGGTGAGCGCATGGCTACTTCGCGTGATCGTCCCGTGTCCGGTTGAGGTCAGGGGTCGGGCGTGTGTCGTGGCGGACGCGGGGGTAGGACCTCCTACTTCAGCCGAAGACCTCCATGAGCACCACGATCAGACCGATGACCAGCATCGCCGCGAAGATGAAGTAGCAGCCCACGTTTCCGGTCGCACCCGGGTCGCGGGTGGGGCCGCGATGGATTTCAGTGCGCCCCTTGCCGGGCTTGCGCTTGCTCTTCTTCTTGCCCACCTTGGTTCTTTCCGTTCCTGGTCGGGGGACGATCGGAGCCAGAGCCTGGCATGAGGGCCCGAGATCGGGCAAGCGACGAGGTCAGGCGTGTTCGGGTTCGGTCGGCTCGTCGGTGTCCTTGGGTTCCTTGCGCGCCCAGTAGGTGGCCACCAGCGCGCCGGACAGGTTGTGCCAGACCGAGAACAGGGCGCCGGGCAGGGCGGCGAGCGGCTCGAAGTGGGTGGCGCCCAGGGTCGCGGCGAGCCCGGAGTTCTGCATGCCCACCTCCACGCTCAGGGCGCGGCGGGAGGTGTCGGGCAGCTTGCCGAGCGCGCCCACGAGGTAGCCCAGTCCCAGGCCCAGGGTGTTGTGCAGGATGACCGCCAGGCCCAGGAGGAGTCCGGTGCTCAGGACCGCGTCGGCGTTGGCGCCCACGATGCCGGCGACGACGAACACGATGCCGGTGACCGACACCAGTGGCAGTACCGGCAGGACCTTGGACACGGCGCGGTCGGCGAAGGTGCGCAGCAGTAGGCCGGCCACCACCGGGAGTAGGACGACCTGGAGGATGGAGACGAACATGTCGGCGATGGACACGTCCAGGGTGGATCCGGCCAGGGCCAGCACCACGAGCGGGGTGACGAACGGCGCGAGCATGGTGGAGATCGACGTCATGGCCACGGACAGGGCGACGTTGCCGCGGGCCAGGTAGACGATGACGTTGGAGGCGGTCCCGCCGGGGGACGCCCCCACCAGGATCATGCCGATCACCAGTTGTGGCGGCAGGTTCAGCAGGTGGGCGATGCCCCAGCCCAGCAGCGGCATGATCGTGTACTGGGCGAGTACACCGAGCACGACGGCTCGCGGGTGTTTGGCGACGATGGCGAAGTCGGCCGGGCGCATCGTCAGCCCCATGCCGAACATGATGACGCCGAGCAGCAGGGACACGTGCGGGGCGATGAGGGAGGCCTGGGCCGGTGCGGCCAGGCCCACCACGGCCCCCAGCAGGACCAGGAGCGCGAACCACCTGCCGACGAAGTCGGCGACCCGCTTGATGATCGTCATCGTGTACTTCTTCCCACGTGGTGTCCGGAGGGCTTCCTTCCGGCCGGCAGCACGTTACTCCCCTGGTGATGGGCGTGGAAGCACCAGGGTCGGTCGGAGCGTGCCCGGCCTCATGTGGCGGCCTCCGCCTCGGCCAGGAGGGTTCCGGCGGTGGAGCGGGGCACGTGTCGGGTCGGGGTGATGCCGAGCAGTTCCGCGGCGAGTTCCTCGTTGCCGGCGAACCCGGCGTCGGCGTCCAGGGTCTGTTCTCCGTCCCAGAGCATGAGCAGTGCGGAGACGGTGCCGCTCGCCTTGTCGTGGTGCATGTCGTAGTGCGCGGCCATGGGGACGCTGTCGTAGTGCACCCACAGGTCGTGGCCGGTCATGAACATGTCGAGGTCGAAGGTGACGGTAAGGCCCATGAGTTCGGGTTTGTAGCGGTCGTCGATGCCGGCGAAGGCCTCGTCGAGGGCGACCACGCGCGGGCAGGTGGGGGTGGCCGAGGTGTAGAGGGCGTTGGCGGCGGCGAACAGGGGCAGGTGGATGGCGGCGGACTTCTCGCCGCCGGACATCTGTTCGTGCTTGTTCTTGGTGAGGGTGACCTCGTCCTTGCCGGGTACGGCCAGGCGCAGCTCGAACCGGTACCAGGTGCGGTAGTCCAGTACGGCGGACAGCACCTGTTTGTGGCCGGCCCGGGGATGGGCGGCGTGGTAGTCGCGGATCATCTGGCGCAGGACGCCGCGCAGCTCTCCCAGTCCGCGGGGGCCGAGGCCGTCACCGTCGCGGCCGACCAGTTCGGCGGCCTTGCGCTGGTGATCGCCGAGTCCGTCGGAGCGGGACCAGCGGATGCCCACCCGGGTACCCGACGACATGGGGCGGGCGCGGGTGTCGCGGTCCATGGCGCGCACCAGTTGTTTGGCGGTGCGGACGCGTTCGTGGATCTGTTGGGCGATGCCCCCGAGCAGTTCGTCCTCCAGGAGTCCCTGTTCCTCCTCGCGCAGGAGCGCGCCCTGTTCCTGTACGCGTGCGGCCACGGCGCGAGTGAAGGCGGAGACGGGGGTGCGTCCGTTCTCGTCGTTGACGTGGACGGTGACCAGGCCGCTGGCGCCGACCTCGTGGTCGACCCGGTAGCCCTCGGCGTCACCGCCGAGCGCTTCCTGGAAGGTGCGCAGGGCCTGGGACATGCGGGTTCCGGCGCTCTTGAGCTCGCCGTCGGTGACCTTGGCGGTGCCGACGCGTTCGGTGAAGGCGTCCATCAACGCGGCGGCGTCGCCGGGCAGGGTGTCACGGACCGAGTCGACCTCGCCGGTGAGCAGGCGTTCGGCCGCCTTCTCGGGTGCCGGCCACTGGTCGGGGGCGGGCCACGTGCGAGAGGTGTCCACGTCCAGGACCGCGCGCACGGCGGGTCGGGTGAGCGCGGAGAGGGCGGCGGTGTGTTCGAGGAGTGTGGCCAGGGCGTCGGTCAGCGACCGGCCACCGCTGTCGCGCAGTGTTTCGGATCGAACGGCCAGGTCGTGGGCGTCGGAGGCCTCCTTCTCGGCGTCGCGGTGTCGTTCGCCGACCTCGCGCAGTTCGGACTCGGTGTGTTCGAGCCGGTCGAGGAGTTCGCGGGCCGGGGCGTCGATGGCGGCCTCCAGCGTGGCCAGTTCGGCCGTCTCGCGTTCGTGGTCGGCCCGGCCTCGGTCGAGTTCGGCGCGGTCGCCTTGGAGGGCTTCGGTGAGCCGGGTGACGGTGTCGCGGCGTTCGTCGAGGTCGCGGGTGTACTCAGCGATGTCGGCGCGGGCGCCGTGCAGGGCGCGGGCGGTCTCGGCGAAGGCGTCGAGCGCGGCGGCGACGGCGTCGACGTCCTCGGCACGAGTGGGCATGGCGCGTTCGGCGGCCACGGCGCGGACCTTGCGGCGTTCGGCCTCCACCTGGGCGATGGCGGCGTCGAGTTCACGGCGGGCCTCGGCGCGGCCTCCGCGCACGGAGGCCAGGAGGGTGGAGTGGTGTTCGAGGGCGCGCACGGCCTTGGCGACGTCGGTGGCCTCGGGCAGGTCGACGCGGGCGTGGGCGAAGTCCTGGAGTCGTTCGCCGGCCCGGAGGAGCCGGTCGTCGAGTTCGGCGCACTCGCGGGTGAGTTCGCCGATGCGAGTGTCGCAGGCGGAGAGGCGTTCACCGCGCCGTTGGGCGCGGTTGGTGGCCCCGATGAACTCGGCGACGGGCTTGGGGTGGGCGCCGACCAGTGGCCCCAGGCGGAAGCGGGCTCGGGTGTCCACGCCGACCGTGGCATCTTCGTCGGTGAGGGGGAGGGCGGCCAGGACGGCGGCGATGACGTCGGTGGGTACGTGTTCCTGGGTCTCGGGGACCAGGACGTCGGCCAGGGTCGGACCGGTCGGGGCCGCGCCGGTGGGCAGCAGGTGGGCGTCGGCCTCGGTCGCGTCCAGGGCCTGCCGGGTGAGGTCGGGGTCGGGGTGGATCCAGGCGGTGAGCAGCCCGGCGGCGTGCAGGGCGCCCTCGATGGCGGCGCCCTGTTCGGCGGGCAGGTCCTCGCGGAAGCGGACCAGCCGCCACAGCGGTGCGCCGGGCCGATCGGTGCGGGGTGCGGGGCGCAGCGGGTCGGCGGGTGGGGCGTCGTCGCGTTCGGCGGCCACGTGGTCGCGTTCGCGCCTGGCCTCGAAGAGTGCACGACCCAGGCTCTCGCGCTCGGCCTCCAGGGTGTGCACGTGGGCGGCCGTCTCCAGCCGGTGTTCGTGCACCTGTTCGTCGAAGACCTGGGCGAGGGTGGGGGTGCCGGGTTCGCCGTAGGTGTCCAGGGCGGCGCGCAGGGTCTGGGGGCCCTCCGTTCCGGTGACGTCCCAGCGCCGTGCCCAGGCGTCCAGGTCGCCGGCGACCGCTCGGCGACGTTCGGCGAGGTGGTGTTCGGCCGCTTCGCAGGCGCTCTCGTGTTCGCCGAGGGTCTGTTCGGAGCGGGAGGCGGCCGTCTCGGCGCGGCGGCGGCCCTCCTCGGCGCGTTCCTGGTCGCGGAGGCGTTCGCGGACTGCTCGGACGTCGTCGAGGCGGGCGCTCGCCCGGGCCTTGGCGGTCTCTGGCAGGTCGTCGCCGGTGTCGACCTCTCCCTCGGCGTCGTGGACGATACCGGAGCGTTCGGCGGCGCCGACGAGTTCGACGCGCAGTTCCTCGGCACGGGCGAGTTCGCGGTCGAGGCGGTCGGAGACGCGGCCCGCCTCACCGCTCAGGCGGGTGATCTCCTCCTCCTGGCCGCGCACCCGGCTCTGTTGGGTGGCGATGCGGCGGGCGCGTTCCTCTTGGCCGGACCTTCGGACCTGGAGGGCCTGCTGGTCGCGGAGGGTGTCGTGCTGTCGTAGGGCGTCGCGTTCGGCGGTCAGCTCGGCGGAGCGCTTGCCCAGTTCCTCGGACCTGGCGCGGGCCCGGTCGCGGTCGGTGGAGGCCCGCAGGAGTTCTTCCGCGGCGTCGGCGACGGTGCGGGCGTGGGCGTCGGCCTGTTCGGTGGCGGTCTCGACCCGCAGCAGTCGATGGCGCGCGTTGAGGGCCAGGTAGTCGGAGTAGACGTCGCCGAAGGCTCGGGCGGCCTCGTGGGAGGCGTTGGCTGCGGCGAAGCGGCTCTGGACGGCGGAGAGGTTGGCGAAGTCGCGGGCCGCCTGGTCGACGAGGGTCTCGTCGAGGGGGCTCAGGCCACCGGTGAGGGTGTGCGAGACCTTCTCGGGGTCCAGGTCCTTGGCCAGCAGGGGGCGGCGCAGGGCCAGCAGCAGGTCCAGGAGTTGGACGTAGCGGTCGCCCAGTCCGAACAGGCGGGCGTCCACGGCGCGGCGGTAGTCGGCGGCGCTGTTGTGGTGGGCGTCCTCGCCCAGGGCGGTCTTGAGCTGGCGTTCGGTGAGGGGGCGGTCGTCGGTGGACAGCAGCCCGAAGTCCACGCCCAGGCGTTGGTCGGTGACGAAGAAGGAGGGGGTGACGCCGTCGCGGTGGCGGTGGGCGCGCAGACCGATGATCAGGGTGACGGTCTCGGTGTCCCCGCCCTCCGCCTCCGCGTGCTCGGTCTCGTCGCGTTCGCGGGCGAACTCCATCCACACGTAGCCGTAGGCGGACTCGTCGCCCCGGTAGAGCAGGTTGGACTTCATGGTGCGGTTCTGGCCGCTGAAGGGGTCGAGCCGGCGGGCGTCGGTGTAGCCGTCCAGGATGAAGGGGAACAGGACCTCCAGCGCCTTGGTCTTGCCCGAACCGTTGTGTCCGCGCAGCACCAGACGCCCGTCGGCGAAGACGAACTCCTCGTCGAGGTAGTCCCAGATGTTGACGATCCCCGCCCGCTCGGGTCGGAAACGGTCGCTCCTGCGGATCATGGTGCGGTGTCCTCGGTTCCTGGTTCGGGCATGGTCTCGGCGATGGGTTCGGCCGTCGGTTCGATGGGGCCGAAGGGCAGCAGGCCGGTGTCGGGGCGTTCGGGCAGTGCCCCGCGGATGTTGCGGTAGCGCAGCGCGGCCGGGGTGACCAGGACCCCGCCCGGGACCGGACGCACCAGCGACAAGGCGGACAGCAGGTCCAGCGCCGCGTCGAGCAGACCGTGGGGGTCGCGCTGCCAGGCGACGGTGAAGGAGGCGGCGCCGAACTCCTCGAACAGGTCGGCGACCATCTCCTCCAGGCGTTCGCGCTCCACCAGGGGCGCCGGGGCGGGTTCGCCCGGGTGTGGCGGGTCCTCGGAGCGGTCCCAGGCGAGTTCGGCCACGACCGCGTCCCGCGGCACCCCGGAGTCGACCCGACCGACCAGGTCGACCTGCTCGTGCAGCGGCCCGGGCGCCGGCAGGTGGGTCAGGGCGGCCCACGACTCCTCGAAGTGGTCGGCGATCTGGGCCAGGAGCAGACCGGACGCGCGGGTCACCGCCCCTCCCCTGCCGGGGAAGGCGCGGTCGGTGAAGGTTCCGGTGGGGTCGGCCAGCAGCACGCCCTCGGCGCGGCGTTCGGGTTGGAGGCCGGTCAGGCGCGCCACCTCCGTGACCAGGCCCTTGGTGCGCAGGGCGGCGGCGACCTCGGGTTCGACGTCGGAGTAGTAGACCACCGGGTACTCCACCAGCAGGCGGCGGGCGCGCCGGGCCACGCGTTCGGGGGCGGCGTCCGGGCCGAGGGGGTCGTCGAGGAGCCCGGCGGCGCTGTGCAGGTGCTGGACCGGCCGGCTGGGACGGAAGAGGATCTCGCAGATCTCATGATCGATGTCGAACAGGGCGTCGGCGTGTTCGCCACCACGCGCCCAGGCCTCCACCGAACCGTCGGACAGGTGCAGGGCGCCGCGTTCCAGCAGCCAGTGGGCCACGTCGACCAGCGCGGCCTTGTGGGTGGAGTCGGTGGGGTCGTAGCCCAGGCCCTGGATGTCGTTGGCCGAGGGGGTGAAGCGGCGGACCAGGTCACCCAGGCTGATCTCGACCTGCGAGCGTTGGAAGGAGGCCAGGACCAGGCACAGGTAGGCCAGGCGTCGACGGTCGAAGGGTTTGCCCTTGCGCGCGAAGACCTGGCGCTGGGTGGGGTCGAGCAGGTCGAGTTCGCGTACCAGCCGCACGTGGTCGGTGGTGGCGATGAGCCGGTAGCCGAACAGGACGCGCAGGTCCTCGGCCATCTGGTCGGCCCAGAACAGGACCTGGTCGAGCACGCCGGGACGCGGCCGGACGGCGGTGATGACGTCGCAGGTCAGGACTCTGCGCACGGCCTGTTGGTAGGTACCCAGGTCCACGTCCGGAACGCGCGGGCGGGTGGCCTTGGCCATCACTTCCCCCTCCTGGTGGCGAGTTCGAGGCGGAACCCGGGCAAGTGGAGGTCGCCCTGGACGGTGCGCACGGTGGCGCCCTGGTCGCTGGGCACGAGCCGCACGAGGGTTCCGGCGTCGTCTCCGGTGGCCGAACTCAGGCGTCCGGCGACCACGGACCGGGATTCCAGGGCCTTGGTGACCAGGCGCAGCAGGACGCGGGTATCGCTGTCGTCCAGGACGCGCTCGTGCGCGCCGTCCTCGACCAGGCGTCGCGCGGAGGCGCGTTCGGTCTCGCGGTCCTCGCGTTGGCGGCGGCGCAGTTCGGTGCGGGCACCCCGGTCCCGGCGGACCGGTTTGGGCACGCCCGGGGTGGGCGAGCGGTCGTTGCGGAACAGGGTGACCGAGACCTCCACCCCGGCGGCGTCGTGCCAGGAGTCGGAGGGGGAGAACTCGTCGCCGTCCTCGTGGGCCACGCCCAGGTGGCGGGCGGAGCGGGTGTTGAAGGCGGCGCCCATGAGGGCGTGGGCGGCGCCGTCGTCGGGGGTGTCGAACACCCAGGCGGCCAGGTGGCGCAGTTGGGTGGAGCGGTTGACGCCGCCGCGTTGGGCCTCGGTGATCTGGCGCAGGAGCGCGACCACACCGGAGACGGCCGAGCGGGTGGCCTGCCCGAGTTCGGCGGCCCGGGTGGGCGTCCCGCCCTCGGTGGCGAACCAGGCGCGCAGGGCCCGCCAGCGGCGGTGCCAGTCCTCCAGGCGTTCGGAACGGTCCATGAACAGGCGTTCGTCGGCGTCGGCGGCGCGGGAGAGCAGGGTGGTCAGGCCGGTGGCCTCGACCTCGTGGACGGCCTGGTCCAGACGGGGCAGGTAGCGGTCCAGTTCGGCCATGAAGTCGGACATGTGGACGAGCAGGGCGTTCTTGTGGCGCAGGAAGACCTCGGGCGAGGCCTCCGTGGAGCGCAGGATCTCCCCCAGGGTGACGTGGAACTGGGCGGAGCGGCGCCCCATGTCCTCCATGACCGAGTCCAGGCGGGACAGGCGACGGTAGACGTCCTCGACACGGCCGGTGCGGTTGGCCTCTGACAGGGCACCGAGGTCCTCCAGCACGTCGGAGAAGACCAGGCGGGACAGGTTGACGTCCTCCACGCGCGCGCCCAGGACCCCTTCGACGGCCCGGTAGGCGCGGTAGCCGAGTTCGCTGAACTGGTAGACGGACTGGCGGTTGCGGTAGCCGGCCAGGCTGCCGGCGCGGGAGGCGTCGTCGAACCGGTGCACGACGCCGTCGGTGGCGAGTTCGTCGAGACGGCGGCGCAGACCGGGGGCGTCCATGACGGGGGCGTCGGGGTGGTGCGCGGCGAGCTCGCGCAGGGTCGACTCGACCTCGTGCGCGCCGACCTGGACCTGGTGGACCTCGCGGCGCCGGTCCACGGCGCGCAGGACCCACAGGTAGGTGACGTGGTCGTCGCGCCGGGTGAAGTTGAACAGGCGGAAGCGGTCGCTGACGGCGAGCGCGTCCAGATCCAGCGCCGCGCGTTCGACCACAGCTTCCACCCCCGTGTCTCGTGGCTCGCGGTCCGCACCCCCGTGTGCGAACACCACGCCTGGGCCATTGTGGCAGTGCGCGGGGACGGTCCGGTCCCGCGTCCTTGGGGCCCGCCCCGGAAATGTCGGCGCCCCGTGCGAGGATGTGCCCCGCTATGTCTGCCACCCTTGTCCCCACCCCCTGGGAGGAACGTGACCGTACGACGGAGTCGACGCGGGCGGCGCGTGCGCGGACGACGGTGGGTCCGGTGGGTGCGTGGTTCGCTGCCACTGGCGCTGGTGGTGCTCCTGCTGGGGCTGGGGTGGTTGCGGGACAACGCCGATCGCCCACTCGTGTGGCTGTTCGTCGGTGTGGTGGCCCTGCTCGCGGCGACCGCGGCGGGCTGGTGGGTGTGGTCGCGGCTGCGCCTGGCCCGGGAACGGTGGATCGTCTCGCGCACCGCGATCGCCGGGATCGACACGATGTCGGGGATCGAGTTCGAGCGGTACGTGGCGCGGCTGCTGCGCACTCACGGGTACACCCGGGTGACGGTGGTCGGTGGAGCCTCAGACGGTGGAGTGGACCTGCGCGCGCAGACCCCCGACGGTAGGGCGTTGGCCGTGCAGTGCAAGCGTTGGCGCAAACCGGTTCCACCCAACGAGGTGCGGGCGTTCCTGGGCGCGCTGGCCGGAAGCCACCGCGGCTACCTGGGGATGTTCGTCGCCTCGAACGGGTTCACCGCGGAGGCGGTGAGCGAGGCCGGCGACGGGATGGTCCTGGTGGACCGGCACGCCCTGGGCCTGTGGATGGCCGGCGAACGCGCCCCGGAGCCACCACCACCCTGACTTCGGCGCGGCCTCTTCTGAGGCGGCCTCATCTGGGGGAGGCGGCGAACGCGCCCTGCACGAAGTGACGTTGGAAGACGAAGAAGACCAGCAGTGGCACCAGCATGGACAAGAGCGCGCCCGAGGCCAGGACGTCGACGTTGGTGCCGAACTGGCGCAGATCGGAGCGCAGCGCCACGGTCAGCGGTGCCGAATCCGGACTGGTGAGCACCAGGGCGACGAGCATGTCGTTCCACACCCACAGGAACTGGAAGACCGCGAGGGAGGCCAGGGCGGGCCGGGACACCGGCAGGACCACCTTGCGGAAGATCCGCCACTCGCGGGCCCCGTCCATACGGGCCGCTTCGAGCAGGTCGCGGGGGATGCCCACGAAGAAGTTGCGCAGTAGGAACACCGCGAAGGGCAGTCCGAAGGCCACGTGGAACAGGACGGCGCCGGTGATGGAACCGAAGACGCCCAGGGCCCCGTAGAGCCGGGAGATGGGGATCAGGGCCGCCTGGACCGGCAGCACCAGCAGGCCCACGACGGCGACCATGATCCAGTCGCGTCCGGGGAAGTCCAACCACACCAGGGCGTAGGCGGCCATCGCGCCGATCCCCACGACCAGGAGGGTGGACGGCACCGAGATGTAGACGGTGTTGAGGAACGAGCGGAGGACGACGCCGTCCTGGACCAGACCCTGGTAGTTGGCCAGGGTCAGTTCGGTGGGCTTGACCAGGGCCGTCCACCAGCCGCTGTTGGTGTTGTCGGCCCCCGAGCGCAGTGACACCAGGGACAGGCCCAAGAGAGGGACCATCCAGAACAGCGCCACGATGATCAGGAGGAATCGCAGGGCGCCCGATCCCAGGGCACCGACCAGACGCGCGGCCGGGCCGCGACGCTGGGCGCCGGTGACGGATACCTCGACGACCGAGGGCGACTTCTTGGCCGGGGTGGTCATGGGCGCTCCCGCCGGAACCGGCGGATGTTGAAGTACATGATCGGCAGGACCAGGACCATGAGCAGGACCACGAGTGCGCTGCCCACGCCTTGGTCGCCGCCCGCGCCGAAGGAGACCTGCCACATGCGCAGGGCGATGACGCCGGCGTCCGATTGCACCGATCCGGGCACGATGACGAACACCAGGTCGAAGATCTTCAGCACGTTGATCGTCAGGGTCACGAACACCACGAGCAGCAGGGGGCCCAGGAGCGGCAGGGTGACCTTGCGGAACACCTGCCATTCGGTGGCCCCGTCGACCCGGGCGGCTTCGAGGGCGTCGCGCGGGATGGCGGCCAGTCCGGCGGCGATGAAGGTGACCGCGAACCCGGTCATGATCCACACCCAGGAGGAGATGAGCACCGGTGTGACCAGGGCGGGACCCAGCCAGGTCAGGCCGCGGAAGGGTTCGGTGAAGTTGTCGGCGGCCAGGTGGATCGTGTACTCGCCGGGTGGTGTCTCGGGCAGGGTGAAGCGGCCGTCGTCGCCGGTGGTGGTGGAGGCGACCACCCGGCCGTCCTGAACCACCTGCACGGTCATGCGGGGCATGCCGTACTCACCGTCGTCGAGGGCGCCGGGCTCGCCGTCCAGGGCCACGTCCAACCAGACCACGCCCCGCACCGCGCTGTCGGCGGGTTCGGGGACGGAGGCCGGGGAGGCCTGTTCGGGCAGGTCGCCAGGGCGCACCCCCACCATGGGCAGTTCGACGACCCGACCGGGTTCGTGGGTGTGGGCGCCGGTGAAGCCGCCGAGCGCGGTGTCGGGGCGTAGGGAGGCCTCGCGCGGTTCGGCGCCGGGGTACTCCGAAGGTGAGGTGAAGGCGTCGTGCACGCTCACCATCGCCGCGTTCACCACGCCACGGTCGGGGTTCTCGTCGTAGACGAGCCGGAAGACGATGCCGGAGGCGAACAGGGAGATCGCCATGGGCATGAACAGCAGGACCCGGAAGGCGGTCGCCCAGCGCACGCGTTCGGTGAGGACGGCGAGGATCAGCCCCAGCCCGGTGACCAGGGCGGGGGCGACCAGCACCCAGATCCCGGTGTTGCGGATCGCGGTGAGCGTGCGGTCGTCGGTGAACATGTGGGCGTAGTTGTCGAGCCCGACGAACCGTGCGCCGGAGGCGTCGTAGAGGCTGCGCACCACCGAGTACGCGGCCGGGTAGAGCAGGAACACGGCGAGGAACAGCAGCGCGGGCAGCAGGAACAGGATCGCCGGACCCAAGACGCGGCGCGGCCGGGAGGCGCGGTGGTCGGCAGGGTCCGGGGGGAGGTCGTGGGGCATGCTCATCCTTCGCCGTACGCGTGGGTGGCCTCCTCTTCCAGGCGCGACATGGTCCCCTCCACGTCGGAGGGGTCGCGTAGGAAGTCCTGGAGGGTCTGCCACATGCCGTCGCCGACGGTGGCACCGAACACGGTGGGCTGTTGGTCCGACAGGTCGAAGCGCACACCGTCACCGGCCCGGACGACCCGCTCGGCGACTTGGCCGGTGACCGGGTCGGCGTAGTCGTCAGCGGTCAGGTGCCGGTTGGGCGAGACGAACCCGCCGATGGCGGCCCACTCCCCCGAGGCGTCGGCGCCGGCCAGGAAACGCAGTAGTTCCATGGTGGCCGCGCGATCGTTCATGGCCACGGCGGCGTCACCGGCCACGACCACGGAGTCGTCCCCCTCTTCCATGGGAGGGAAGGGGAAGACCCGGGCGTCGTCGCCGACGGTGGCGTTGGTGCCCGCGGTGACCACCCCGCCGATGAAGTCGGCGCCCGCCACCATGGCGGCGTCGGGGTCGTCGCTGTAGACGTCCACCACCGAGGTGGGGAAGTCGGTCTGGAGCGCGCCGCCGCGGCCGCCCGACATCAGGCGGTCCTGGCCCCAGACCTGGGCCAGGGTCTCCAGGGCGACCTCCACGCTGGGGTCGGTCCAGGGGATCTCGTGTCGGCCGAGCCGGTCGTACATCCGGGGGCCGGCGGTGCGCAGGTAGACGTTCTCGAACCAGTCGGTGAGCACCCAGCCGTCGGCGCCGGCGATGGACAGCGGGCTGACGCCGATGTCGGCGAGGTCGTTGGAGAGTTCGAGGAACTCGTCCCAGGTCCGAGGGGGCACGGCGCCGATCTCGGTGAAGAGCGCGTCGTTGTACCAGACCAGGGATTTGTCGGCGATCTTGAGGTAGACGCCGTAGGGGGTGCCGTCCACCGAGCCGAACCCGGTCCAGGCGCCGGCCATGTTCGCATCGAGGGTGTCGACGACGTCGGTGGTGAGGGGGACGAGCGCCCCTTCGTCGGCGAAGTGTTCGATGAGGCCGGCCTGTGGGATGAGCGCGACGTCCGGTTCGTCGCCGCCCTGGATGCGGGTCTGTAGGAGGGTCTGGAGGTCGTCGCCGGCGCCGCTGTAGGAGACCGTGACACCGGTTCGTTCCTCGAAGACGGCGAGGACGCGTTCGAAGGCCCGCTGTTCGTCGCCCGCCCAGGGGCCCACGATCTCCAGGTGTTGCCCGGCCAGGTCGGAGTCGGCGGGGAGGCCCCCGCCGTCGCTACAGGCGGTGGTGGTCAGGCCGAGGGTGAGCAGGGCCGTGGCGGTGCGGGTGAGGGGTCGAGAGCGGGGACGGGGGTTTGAGGGGCGGGGGGTTGGGGGGCGCATAGGGGATACTCCTCTAGGAGTGGTCGATCGCGATGCCCGTGACCGGGTCGAAGAAGTGGATGCGGTCGGTGTCCACGGCGACGGTGATGACCTGCCCCTCGAACACGTGGGTGCGAGGGCTGAAGCGGCCCACGCACACGACGCCGTGATCGACGGCGGGGAGGGTCTCGTCGACACCGGCGTCGCGGGCGAGTTCACGGGTGTCCTCGGAGACCATGGGCGGCGCGTGCAGGGGAAAGTGCACCAGGACGTCGGAGCCCATGGCCTCCACGAGGTCGGCGACGGAGGTGAGGGTGGCCCCCGCGGCGGCGCCGACGATCCCGGCGTCCTCCATGTCCTCGGGTCGGATGCCCACGACCACCTTCTGGTTCGCGTGATCGCGCAGGGCCGGGCGGCGATGCAGCAGGGCGTCGGGGAGGTCGAGGGTCTGATCACCGATGTGGACGCGGAACCGGCCGTCGTCCTCGGTGAGTTCCACGCACATCAGGTTCATGCCGGGAGAACCCACGAAACCGGCGACGAACAGGTTGTCGGGGTGATCGTAGAGCTCCTGGGGCGGACCGACCTGCTGTAGGACGCCGCGCTTCATCACCGCGACCCGGTCGCCGAGGGTCATCGCCTCGGTCTGGTCGTGGGTGACGTAGACGGTGGTGACACCGAGATCGCGCTGGATGCGGGCGATCTGGGCGCGCACCTGCACGCGGAGCTTGGCGTCCAGGTTGGAGAGGGGCTCGTCCATGAGGAAGGCCCTGGGTTCACGGACGATGGCGCGGCCCATGGCCACGCGCTGGCGCTGACCGCCGGAGAGGTTTCCGGGTTTGCGGGTGAGGTGCTCCTCCAACCGCAGGACCTCGGCGACCTCGCGCACCAGACGATCGATCTCCGCCTTGGGGACCTTGCGCAGTCGCAACCCGAAGGCGATGTTCTCGTAGACGTTCAGGTGCGGGTAGAGGGCGTAGGACTGAAAGACCATGGCGACGTCTCGGTCACGGGCGGGCACGTCGTCGACGACACGGCCGCCGATACGGATCGTGCCCTCGGAGACGCTCTCCAGGCCGGCGAGCATGCGCAGAGCGGTGGTCTTGCCACAGCCGGAGGGACCCACCAACACCAGGAACTCCCCATCCTGGACCTCCAGGGAGAGGTCGTCCACGGCGCGGGTTCCGTCCGGGTAGACCTTGCCCAGGCCCTCGATCACGATCTCCGCCACGACACCTCCGAACGACGGGCGCCCGATCGACGCCCCCTGTGGGTCAGGGCCGGGCCGATGGGATGTGACGCGGGCCACCGCCGGCCGTCTGCCAAGACAGTAATGGGACCTCCGCCCAAGGAAGCCTCAACTCTGCTTCCTCCTCATCTCGATTCGGGGTCCAGGTGGTCTCGGACCGTCGCGGCGGTCTTTCCCGTTCGTTACCGTGTCCGCATGGCAACCGTGTTGCTGGTCGAGGACGACCGGATGGTGCGTGACGCCCTGGTGCGGGCGCTGCGCGGACTGGGACACGTGGTGTTCCCGGTCGGCACCGCCTTGGACGCGCTCAGGCAGGCCGCCGAACACGAACCCGACCTGGTCATCCTGGACCTTGGCCTGCCCGACCTGGACGGGGCCTCGGCGTTGCGCATGCTGCGCGGCCACAGTGACGTTCCGGTGATCGTGGCGACCGCGCGCGCCGACGAACCCTCGATCGTGCGGCTGCTCAACGACGGGGCCGACGACTACGTGGTCAAACCCTTCTCCAGCGCCCAGTTGGCGGCCCGGATGAACGCGCTGCTGCGACGTACCTCCCGGGGCGGGGCCGACGCGACCGAGCAGAGCGAACTGACCGTGGGCGAGCTGTGCATCAGCCTGGCCCAACGTCGGGCGACCCTGGCGGGGAAGACCTTGGCGCTGTCCCGGCGCGAGTTCGACCTGCTCGCCTACCTGGCCGAACACCAGGGGCGGGTGGTGACCCGGCGCGAACTCGTGGAGGCCGTCTGGCACGAACACCCCTACGTGGGCCACGACCAGACCATCGACGTGCACATGTCCTGGCTGCGCCGCAAACTCGGGGAGAGCGCGAGCCGGCCCCGGTACCTGCACACCGTGCGCGGAGTGGGGCTGAAGCTGGAGGCTCCCCGGTGAGAGGACTGCTGGCACGGACCGCCGCCCTGGTGGCGTCACTGGTGGCGTCGGGAGTGTTGGCCGGTGCCGCGTTGTGGGCGTGGCAGGAGACCGCCGACCGCTCGGCGGTGGAGGCGCGCACCCAGGCGGACCTGGTGGCGGCCGTGGTCACGGTCGACGCCGAACCCGAGGTATTGCGCGAACTGGTGGCCTCCACCCCGGCCGGGGCCGAGGGACACCTGGCGGTGCACCTGCCCGGAGGGGACACGGTGGGAGCCAGCCGGGCGGGGGACGAGGACGTG
The DNA here is from genome assembly GCF_040635885.1 of Nocardiopsis sp. NPDC006832. NCBI lineage: Bacteria > Bacillati > Actinomycetota > Actinomycetes > Streptosporangiales > Nocardiopsidaceae > Nocardiopsis > Nocardiopsis sp. NPDC006832. The sequence goes on from NZ_JBEYLC010000015.1 coordinate 104,486, forward strand.
GCGGCTCTCGGGGGCGGAGGCGTCGGAGCCGGCGAGGGCGCCGTTTCCGAGCGGGTTCGGGAGGTCCGGGTCGAGGGTGGCCGGGCCCTCCTGGTGGGCACTCGGACACCGGAGGGCGAACCGGCGGTGGTGGAGGTGTTCCGGCCCGGTGGTGAGGTGGCCGCCGCCCTCGGACGAAGCCTGGGGTGGTCGGTGCCGGTGGCGGCGCTGGTGGTCATCGGCGCGGTGGCGCTGACCGACCGGCTGAGCGCCCCCTCACGTCGGGCGCTACGCGAACTGGCGCGAACCGCGGTGGCGATCGGGCACGGGCGATTGAACGCCCGCATCAGGGTGAGCGGCCCGCGCGACCTCGTGGTGCTGGGAGAGTCCATCAACTCGATCGGCGAGCGGGTGCAGGACCTGCTGGCCAAGGAACGCGAGATGGCAGCGGACGTCTCGCACCGACTCCGCACCCCGTTGACGGCGCTGCGCCTGGACACCGAGTCCCTACCCGGCGCGGAGGGCGAACGCATTCGCGGGGCCGTGGCCGTCATGGAACGCGACGTGGACGAGATCATCCGCAACGTGCGCCCGAGGGAGGTCGAGGAGGACACGGAAGGCGGGGTTGGAGCCGAGGGTGAGGCGACGGGGGCCGGAGCGGGAGTGGCCGAGTGCGACCTGTCAGAGGTCGTCCTCGACCGGATGGGGTTCTGGTCGGTGCTGGCCGAGGACCAGGAGCGCGAGGTGGAGGTGGACCTGCCACCGCACCCGACTCGGGTCGCCCTCGGAAGGGAGGAAGGCGTCGCGGTGCTGGACGCCCTGGTGGGCAACGTGTTCCGCTACACCCCGGCCGGAAGCCCGTTCGCGGTGACCGTGGTGGGGCACGCGGGATGGGTTTCGTTGCTGGTGGAGGACGCCGGACCGGGCTTTGGCGATCCGACCGCGGCGTTGCGACGCGGCAGCAGTGGGGGTGGTTCGACCGGGCTGGGCCTGGACATCGTGCGCCACGCGGTGGAGACCACCGGCGGGACCATTCACCTGGAACGCGGCAAGTTGGGTGGTGCGCGGGTGCGTTCCCGATTCGCTGAATTGGGGGCGGACCACGACGAGGAGCAACCGCTGGCCTGGCGTCTGCGCCGCTCAGGTTGAGGTGAGGGCTTGAGAGCTTGGGGGCTGGGGGTTGGACAGGGAGAAGCGGAACCGGACTGGATGGGATGGGACTGGATGGGACCGAACGGGGCGGGGCGAAGGCGGGAACCTAGGTAGGGCCTGCCGGCGTCCGGGTGTGTGGCGGGTGTGTTGGTAGGGCGCCTCGGCTAGAGAACCTTGAGGTTGTTGGGCGGGGTGGGGGTGGGTTCTCCCTCCTTCCCCGCCCGACAACCCCAGGGCTTCCGGCCCCAGGCGCCCCACCCACAGCACCAATCCCCCAGGCAGACCCTCAATGGGCGCGGCCGGCCAGAGTCAGCGGTGGAAAGCGGTGTTCACCGGTCGGGTCGCTCAAACGCATCGTGTACACCCACCAGCGTCCCGAGTCCGGGGAGGGACAGGACTCCGACCAACCGTGGGTTTGCCCCCAGGGGATAACGATGCTCTCCGCACCTTCCAGGGAGGTACCGGAGGGGCCCGATTCCTGTGGTGGTCGGCCGTGACGGCAGGTGGAGGTCAGGTTCAGGGTGATGTCGGAACCCGTGCCGTTGCGGATCTCGTTGTACCAGGTCACGCGATTCCCCTCGTGCCCGATGCTCAAGAGCCGTATGCCCAGGCCGTTGGCGAACTCGTGGGGGCGGTCGGCCGGAATGATCGGGGCCACCAACGGCACCAGGAACTTCAGACCGATGACGGACAGGGTCAGGGCGACGGTGACGATCAGGGCCTTGCGGGGGGCGGACACAAGTCTCCTGGGGGACGGGGACCGGGACTGGACGCCCCGATACGCGGGACGCCCCGAGGTTACCGGTCCAGGAGTTGGGCGCAGCGGATCAGGCCCAGATGCGAGTAGGCCTGCGGGTGGTTGCCCAACGCGCGTTCGGTGACCGGGTCGAACTCCTCGGGGATCAGCCCGGTGGGACCGGCGGCGCCCACCAGGTGCTTGAACAGCTCCTCGGCCTCGGCGCGGCGCCCGGTGAGCAGGTAGGCCTCGATCAGCCAGGTGGTGCACAGGTGGAAGCCGCCCTCGCCGCCGGGCAGGCCGTCGTCGCGGTGGTAGCGGTAGACGGTGGGGCCGCTGCGCAACTCGGCCTCGATCGCGGTGACGGTGGCCTGGAAGCGCGCGTCGGTGGGGTCGATCAGTCCGGACAGGCCGATGTGCAGGGAGGCGGCGTCCAGGTCGGTGCCCTCATAGGCGGTGGTGTAGGCCTGGGCGGTCTCGTTCCAGCCCTTGTCCAGGACCTCGTGGGCGATCTGGGCGCGCAGGTCGGGCCAGGTGGGCTCGATGGCGCGGTCGTAGGTGTGGGCCAGGGTGATGGCCCGGTCCAGGGTGAGCCAGCACATCACCTTGGAGTAGACGCGTTGGCGGGGTTCGTCGCGTTCTTCCCAGATGCCGT
>NZ_JBEYLC010000016.1:0-104901 GCF_040635885.1 Nocardiopsis sp. NPDC006832
AGAACCCGACATCGCCTTGACGCGTGCGGTGCGGGCGGCAACAATCACGCGGCGGGGAAGGAGGGAGAACCCACCCCCACCCCGCCCAACAACCCGCAGGACCCCGACCCGAGGCGCCCCACCCACACACCCCCACCCCGCCAGACCACCGGAAGAGCCCCGACCTAAGGCGCCCCACCAAGACACCCGAAACCCCACCAGATTTCCGCGCCCCCGACCGCCTCACCCCGCCTCCTTCCCCGACCCGACCCGCCCTGCCCGCCGCGCTCCCTTCCTCGCCCCGCCTTCTTCCCCGCCCCGCCCGGTTACCCGCCCCGCCCGGTTACCCGTCCGCAGCGCTGGTCCCGTCAGTAGCGGTCAGGCAGGGCTGTTCGTTCCCTTCGGATCATTCGTCTCCGCTTCCCGGGTCTCCATCGCTGCGCTGATCGCGTGGACCGCCGCCGCCACGAGCTCCCGCTCCGGCGGGGTCCTCTCGAAGGTGGCTTGAATGGGCCAACCCTCGATGAGCACGTCCAGGGCCTTGGCCGTGTTCGGCGCGAAGTGCAGCGCGAGACTCTCCCGGCTGGTGTACAGCCAGGTTCGGGTCAGGTCCGCCACGGCGACGTTGTGGCGGGCGTAGGTGTACATCTCGAAGAGCAGGAGCATCTGTTCCTTCGACATGTACGTCGGTGACGCGTACGTCGGGCCGCAGATCAGGTCGACCACCGCTGCCTCGGCCTCCGCGCGTGAGGAGGCGTTCTCCATGTGTTCCCGGTACTGGGCGGACATGCGCTCCATCAGCCGGGCGAAGGCTCGGGCCAGGACGTCGTCGAGGTTGGTGAAGTGGTAGGTCACCGAGCCCAAGGGCACCTGGGCCCGCGCGGCGATGCGCCGGTGCGTGGTGCGGTGTACGCCGTGTTCGACGATGACTTCGAGGGTGGCGTCGAGGATGCGGATCTTACGGTCGGGGTCGTTCGGTACATCCCGGCGGCTTCTCGGCATGGCCCGGATTCTAGGCGGTTGACTTCCCCGGAACAAAGTGCGTACGTTTGTACACTCTCAATTCCTTGCTCACCTCTCCGCTCGAAAACCGAGGGTCGACACCCATGCCCGATTCCGCGATCAAACGGCGCAACGCGCTGTTCGTGCTGTTCCTCCTCCCCGGGTTGGGCATGTCGTCATGGGTGACCCGCACGCCCGACGTGCGAGACCTGGTGGGCGCCAACACCGCCCAGATGGGGCTCATCCTGTTCGGGCTGTCGGTGGGGTCCATGACCGGGATCCTGAGCTCGGGCCCGCTGGTCTCCCGGTTCGGGACACGACCGATCATCGTCGCCGGCATGCTGTCGACCGCCGTGGGCGTGGGCGTGGTGGGCCTGGGAGCGATGGCCGGTAACGGGGCGCTGGTCGCGTTCGGGTTGGCGCTCTTCGGGCTCGGCATGGGCAGTGGGGAAGTCGCTCTGAACGTGGAGGGGGCCGAGGTCGAACGTTTGCTCGTCCGGTCGGTCATGCCCGCCATGCACGGGTTCTTCAGTCTGGGAACGGCCGTCGGTGCCTGCTTCGGCCTGCTCGCGACGGCCCTTCGGTTCCCCGTGGTCGCCCACATGCTCCTCATGAGCGTCGTCATCCTGGTCGGATCGGCGCTGAGCATCGGACGTATCCCCGTCGGCTTCGGTCGCCGCGAGATCGTCGACCACACCGTCTCCGAACCCACCCCCAAGGCGGCTCCATGGCGGGACACCCGTCTGGTCCTCCTGGGTGGTGTCATCCTGGCCCTGGCGATGGCCGAGGGAACGGCCAACGACTGGCTCCCGCTGGTCATGGTCGACGGACACGGGTTCGACGCCGTCTGGGGTTCGGCCATCTTCGCCGTGTTCGCCACGGCGATGACGCTGGGCCGGTTCGTCGGTGGGTCGTTCGTCAACAGGTTCGGTCGCGCACCGGTGTTGGCCGCCAGCGCGGCCATCGGTGCCTTCGGGATGGCGGGGGTGATCTTCATCGACCACCAGCCGTTGGTCGTGGCCTCGGTGGTCCTCTGGGGGCTGGGGGCCTCGCTCGGCTTCCCGGTGGCGCTGTCCGCCGCGGGCGACACCGGGGGTGAAACCAGTGGCGCGGAGACGGCGGCCCGGGTCTCCTTCGCCGCCACGATCGGCTACATCGCCTTCCTCGTCGGGCCTCCCGCCCTGGGAATCCTGGGTGAACAGTTCGGGCTCCGCCCGGCGATGATCGTGGTCCTGGTCCTGGTCATCGTGGCGGCGATGCTCACCCCCGCCGCCCGCACCCCCCGACCGGCCGACGAACGGAAAGCGGAACCGGCGCGGGACCGGGGCCACGTATGAGCCCCGGCCCCACGCTCTCGGGTCAGGGGATGTCCGCCGGCAGCAGGGTGGTGAAGTCCTCCCGTGTGGCCGAGGGGCCGACCTGCATCAGGCGGCCCGCCTGTCGTGTGATCATGCGCTCCAGGACCTGGCGCGCGTACCGGGCGTTACCGAAGGAGCCGTCCCGTTCGATCGTCGAGAAGTGCCCCGCCAGCGCCGCCAGTGTGTCCGGAGCGCACTCGTAACCGGAGGACGCGGACATGCGGGTGATGATGGTGACCAGTTCGTCGTCGCTGTAGGACGGGAACTCCACCCGGTGGTTGAACCGGGAGGCCAGGCCCGGGTTGGAGGCCATGAAGCGGTCCATCTCCACGGGGTAGCCGGCGACGATGACGGCGACCTCGTCCCGGTGGTCCTCCATCAGCTTCAGCAGGGTGTCCACGGCCTCTTGCCCGAAGTCGTTGCCCTCCCCGCGCGGTGTCAGGGTGTAGGCCTCGTCGACGAACAGCACCCCTCCGCGCGCCTTCTCGAACACCTCCGCCGTGAGCTGCGCGGTGTGGCCGACGTAGCGTCCGACCAGGTCCGAACGGGCCGCCTCCACCACGTGCTCCGCCGGCAGGGCGCCCAGGGTGTGGAGCAGACGCCCGTAGAGCCGCGCGACCGTGGTCTTACCGGTACCGGGGGGACCGGTGAACACCAGGTGGTGGCTCATCTGTGACACCGGAAGCCCCATGGCCGCGCGTTGTTCGGCCATGAGCAGCAGGTTGGTGAGGTCGTTGACGGTGTCCTTGACCTGTCCGAGCCCCACCAGCGCGTCCAGTTCCTCGCGCAGTTCGGTGATCCGCCGTTGGCGTTCGTCCGCCGAGGGCGGCGCGTCCGCCGAGACCCCGAGGTCCTCCGGGAGAAGGAGGGTGAGGGAGTCGTGGTCCTCGGACAAGGAAGCGCCGAGCCGGGCCGCCTGCCGGTCGATCATCTCCTCGAACACCTTGCGGGCCGCGCGGGCGTTGCCGAAGGTCGGGCCCTTGGGTGTCTGCTCGAAGTGCCGGAGCAGGGCCGCCTCCGCCTCGGGCGACAGCCGGTAGCTGTTCCCCTCGCAGAGCCTGTTCACGATCTCCACGAGTTCGGCGTCCTCGTAGTTGACGAACTCGATGGTCCTGCTGAACCGGGAGGCGAGTCCGGGGTTGGCCGCCAAGAACCGGTCCATGTTCTCGGTGTAGCCGGCCACGATGACGGCGACCTCGTCCCGGTGGTCCTCCATCAGTTTCACCAGGGTGTCGATCGCCTCGCGACCGAAGTCGGGGCCCTTACCGGAGTCGTTTCCCTCGGAGAGGGTGTAGGCCTCGTCGACGAACAGCACCCCGCCCTTGGCGCGTTCGAACACCTCGGTGGTCTTGATGGCCGTCCCGCCCACGTACTGGGAGACGAGGTCGGCCCGGGCGACCTCCACGACGTGACCGTACTTCAGCACACCGAGTTCGGAGAGCACACGCCCGTACAGGCGGGCCACGGTGGTCTTACCGGTGCCCGGAGCGCCCCCGAAGACGAGGTGGCGGCTCATCGGCGGACTGGGCAGCCCCATCTCCGCGCGCCGCTGCGCCATCTGGTTGCGGGTCATCAGGGTGCGGACCTCGTTCTTGACGTTGGCCAGCCCGACGAGGGCGTCCAGTTCCGCGAGCGGTCCCGTGCCCTCCTCCGCCTCGGTTTCGGCCTCGTCCTCCTCCAGTGGCGCGAGGGGTACGGCGGTGCCCGCCATCTCCCCGAAGGCGTCGGGGGAACCGTTGCCCTGGCTGAACAGGTCCTCGGCGTGGGTGTTCTGGCCGGCCACGGTCTGGCGCAGACCGGATCGTCCGTTGTCGCGCACCGTGCAGTTCTCCACCACCACCTCTTCGGTCGAGTGGACCAGGATGCCGTCCGCCCGGTTGCCGAACACCTCACAGCGTCGCAGGGCCGCTTCGGCGTTGGCGGTCACCAGCACACCGTTGCGCCGACCCTCGCGGACCCTGGTCCGAAGGACGGTGGCCCGCCCGCCTCCGCGTACCGACACGCCGTCGCCGGTCGACTCCGCGATCTCGCAGTCCCGCACGTCCGCCTCTCCCTCGGAACCCACGACCACGCCCACTTCCCGGCTCTGCACGATCCGGGCGCCCTCCAACTCGACCCGCCCGCCCTCGCGCACCGCCACGGAGGCGTTCTTGGTGCGCTCGAAGGTCATCCCCTCCAACCGTCCTCGCGCGGAACCCTCCAGGAGCGCTCCGTGGCCGCCGGTGTCCTCCACCGTCATCCCCCGTAGGAAGGGGGCGCCGCCGGTGACGACGATGCCGTGGCCTCGGGTGTCGCGCACCCCGCCGCGATCGAACTCCACCACGCCGTCCTCGGCCAGGAGGAGCCCACCGCCGCCCCTCACGTTCAGTTGGAGGAAGGTGGTCGAGGCGCGACCACCCGAGCGCAGGGCGTCCGCGCCCGCCTCCTCCACCTCACACGACTGGAACAGGCCCCGCGCGCGTTCGGTGACGTGGATCCCGGTCCCTTGGGGCCTGATCACCCGAAGGCCGCTCACCTGGGGGTCGCAGCCACCGCGCACCACGACCCCGTCGCCCCCGGTCTCCTCGACGACGCATTCCTCCACGACGGGGCGCGCCTGGCTGGAGAGGGTGATCCCCTCCCTCTCCGTGTTGTGCACGCGCAGCCGTCGCAGGGTGGTGGCCGCGCCCTCCTCGAAGGCGACCCCGGGTTTGCCGGTGGCCGTGATCTCGCAGTCCTCCAGGGTGCCCGCGGCCCCGCCGCTCGCGAACAGGCCGTTGCCGCCCGCGTCCCTGAGCACGCAGGAGCGCACCCAGGGCCGTCCCTGTTCTCCGATCACCAGGGCGCTGGTCTTGACGTCCTCGATGAGGCAGTCCTCGATGGTCGTTCGCCCGGAGGACACCACGACCACACCCGCTCCCTCGGAACAGCAGACACGACAGTCGCGCATCGCGAGTCCGCCCTCGGCCCGGATGGACACGGCGGACCACGCCGCCCCGTACACCTCGCAGTCCGCCATCTCGACCTCGCCCGCCGCGACGTCCACGGTCGGACGTTCCTCGTCGCGGCAACGCAGCACCAGTCCGTCGAGCTTGACCGCCTCCGCCCCGGACAACACAACACTGCCCGAGGCACTGGTGATCTCCACGGTTCCACGCCCGTCGCGTGAGACCAGTGTGACCACTTCGCGCAGGACGAGGCTCTCCTCGTAGCGCCCCGGGGCGATGGTGATGACCGCGTCGCCGACCGCCGCTTCCAACGCGGACGAGATCGTCTCGTGTGCTCCCTGGGCGTCGGGGTTGACGGTGAGGAGCTGCCTGCTCATCGGTTGCCTTCCTGTCCGGGGGACCTTCGTGGTCCCACGTGGGGGATGTGTCAAGAGCAGTCGGCTCGCATGGCCGAGGCGGCCACGTGGGCGTTCGTGTGCTCGTCATTGGGGAACGGGTCCTCACCCGCGTTGGTGAGCCGCACCGTGAACGCTTCGGCGGGGGACACGAACCCGGTCACCTGTACCCACCCGCCCGCGATCTCGGACTGGTCGAAGCCGAACACCGCCACCGGTGGCTCGGTGCCGTCTTCTCCAGGGTGGATCCGATACCGGGTCTCCCCGCCGGCGATCCACAGTGGGCTCTCGTCTTCGGGCACGTGGACGTAGATCTCGCAGACCGCGCCCTCCTCGCCCGGCGTGAAGGTCCAGGCGGCGAACTGGTGGTCGCCCTTTTCGGGGTCACCGGACACGGGGATCGCTTCGTAGGAACCATCGCATCCCTCTTGGTCGTAGCCGCCGGGACGCGTGGTCCAGCCGGCGGAATCCTCGGCGCTCTGCCACCTACCCTCTCCGCCGTAGGAGGAGTCGGCCGTACCGGTGCAGCCGGGCCCGGTGAGAACACGGTAGCGCTCCTCCACGGGGACGATCGTCTCGGTCGCGTTCTCGAGGATCGACGCCGACTCCGGGGTGTCGGTGCCGTCCAAGGATGATTGCGCGGTCGTTTCCTCGCCGCCCGCTTCCGACGACGTGCCGGCATCGGTCGCGTCGTTCTCGGCCGATGCCGGGGTGTTCTCCCCGCCCGAGGTGGTCTCCGTTTCGCCGGCCGCGGTCTCTTCGGGGGTGCCCTCCTCGGTGCTGTCGGTGGCCGTTCCGCTCTCGGACGCCTCACCTGAGGCCGTCTCGGTGCCACCGGCCGCCTCAGGGGAACCGTCCTCGGTGGTCGTGCCCTCTGCCCCGGTGCTCTGGGGAGTGTCCTCCGGGGGCAGGGGGTCCGCCTCCTGAGTGGCCGGTGCCGAGGTCTGGATCGCTCCCGCTCCTTCCGACGCGGAGCCAGGATCGGGGAGAGAAGGGTTGGTGCTTCCTTCCTGGACCTGCGGTACGAACCCGGGGTCGGCGACGCTTTCGGTCACGGGCGAGCCGCCACCACCCGCGTCGGTCACCGAGGCGGCCTCCCCGCCCACTCGTGCGGAACCGTCCGCGGTCTGATCACCGAGCGCGCTCGACACGGGGGACTGTGGGGCGACGGTGCTCAGAGACACCGCGGGCATACTCGCGGACACGGCGAACGGGGCGACGACGAGGAGCGCCCCCGCGATGGCGGCGCCGGCCAGCACGGGCGCCCCGGGACGGTCGAGGGCCGGTTCGGTGTCCGTTTCCCCGGCACCCCTCCCACCGGGGTCGGCGATGATCGCGGTCGGCTCCCTGGAAGGCACCGGCTCCTGATCGGCCTCGGACACGGCCGGGGCGGGGGTACGGCCGGCCACGGAGGGGGAGGCCGCCACCTCCTCGAAGGCCGGTCGTTGGTGCGCGGGTTCGGACAGGGCGGCACGGAACGCGTGTGTCGCGTTCTGCCCTGAGGGCTCCTCCGCGGGCGTTCCGCGATCGTTCCCACTCGGGGGAGAAACGGTCACCGTCGACCCCCGGGCAATGGGGTGTCGATCGCACCGGACAGGTCGACGTTGCTCTCCTCGGTGTTCCCGAAGCCTCCCGCGGTGCGCAGGGTCCCGTCGGCAGCCTGACGCTGGGCCGAGGCGATCATGGGGAGGAGCTCCCACAGGATGTCCTCGGCCTTGCCGAGTGTCTCCTGCATCTTCTGCGAGTAGTCGCCCTCCTCCCCCCACGGCACCCCGTGGGGTTCACGACCGGTGAGAGCGTGGTTCACGATCTCGTCGGTGTAGTCGGCGGCCTCGTAGATCCGTTTACCGTCCTGATTGATCCCATCGGGATCGGCGGACAGGCCCTGACCCGCTGCGGACATCGTCCTCCTCCTTCGGTCGTGATGCTCGTTAGGGACGTATGGTCATCGAAAGTCGTCCAGGGAGACCCCCATCGCACGGAGGGTCTGTTCCACGTCCACCTCGCCGCGCATGACGGCGGCCGTGTCGATGCCCTCAGGGGCGAAGGAGTCGTACACTCCGGCGACCCGCTCCGCCATCTGTCGCTGGGCACGGTCGATCACCTCGACCAGGGCAGAGGACAGCTCCGCGGGGGCCATGCTCCGATAGCCGTCGGTATGGAACTTCAGCTCAGTCAGACGACCGGTCGCGTCGACCGTCGCCGTCACGAGTCTGTTCTTGGCCGTTACCTCTTCTGTTGCCGACTCCAGGTTTGCGCTTGCGTCCTCCAGTTCTCGCATCGTCGTTTGAAGTCGTGCCAGGTCGGTTTCCATCTGCTCCCGCATCGATGAACTCATGACGGGTGGTTCCCTTCTTCTCGCCGGGCACGGGACGGCCCAATACCGCCTTGCCGCGGGTCTTGTCGGTGCCCCAGACCTTCTCGTCCTCGGAGAGCCAGGTGGCTCGGTTGCGCTCGCGACCGTTGTCTCCACCACCACCGCCTCCACCGCCCATGCCACCCATCGGGGGCATCATCGGCATGCCACCGCCGGGCATACCGGCGTGCGTTCCGGCGGGCGCGTTGCCACCGAAACCTCCTGGTTCTCCACCGGCCTGCATCTGTGTTCCACCCGCGCCGGGGGGAGCCCCGAACGCCGCACCGGAGTTCCCCGAGTCCACGCCCCCGGGACCGGAAGAGGAGGTCGGGGGAGGGGTGTTCACACCCCCGTAGTTGAGGTCCAGCGGAGCGGGCCCCTCGCGGACCGGCAGGGAGGAATTGATGGGGGTCGGGGGAGGGGCCGCGAACTCCGGGGGCGGCCTTTCCCCCTTGATGGCCTCGCCGGTATCCGGGTCGATCTGGTACGGCAGGCCGGTTCTTGGATTGATCTCGGCGGGTTCCCCGGTTACGGGGTTCTCGTAGACGCTCTCCGGCAGGGGCGGGAGTTCGGTGTCGAAGTCGGTGGGGGACGGGTAGGTCGGGTCCGGTGCCGTGGGCAGCCCGGTGACGGGGTCGATCGGCGCCACCTGTCCCGTGACCGGGTCGTATTGGAGGGGCAGGTCGGTGCCGGGGACGAAGGGGATGCCGGTGTCGGGGTCGACGGGGAAGGGGCGTCCGGTCTCGGGGTTGATCGGCAGCCCCGTCTGCGGATCCATGTCGAGTCGGGTGCCGCCGTCCTGTACGGGCAGCCCGGTGACCGGATCGATGGGAAGAGCGCTTCCGGTCTCGGGATCGACATGGAGGGGCAGGTCGGTGCCGGGGACGAAAGGGATGCCGGTGTCGGGGTCGACGGGGAAGGGGCGTCCGGTCTCGGGGTTGATCGGCAGCCCGGTCTCCGGATCGATTTCCAGCGCCGTCGGTGGCGGGAAACTCCCACTGGGGGAGGGGGGTCTGGAGCCAGAGGCCCCGGGGGAGGGCATCGGCGGTAGCGGTGCGCCTGGGACGAAGGGTGGTGGGGTCTCGGAACCGGTCGGTGGGGTCGCGGGCGGTGCGCCTGGGACGAAGGGTGGTGGGGTCTCGGAACCGGTCGGTGGGGTCGCGGGCGGGGAGCCTGGGACGAAGGGTGGTGGGGTCTCGGAACCGGTCGGTGGGGTCGCGGGCGGGGAGCCCGGGACGAAGGGTGGTGGGGTCTCCGAACCGGTGGGGGGGACCGCGGGCGGGGAACCTGGAACGAAGGGCGGAGGCCCAGGGGTCGGGACGTCGTCCCCACCACCCGGACTTTCGTAGTCGAATTCGGGGCCTCCGATGGAAGGGGGATCCTGCATCCAATCCGGGATCTCGGGGCCGCCATCTCCGGGGCCGGGACTTTCGGGGCCGCCGAAGACGTCGTCATCGAACTTGAAATCGATCTCATCCGGAAAGTCAGGCATATCGGGCATGTCGGGGCCCTCGGGGTTCCCATCGGGACCGAGGTCAGGCGCCATGGTGAGAGGGATCTGCCCCTCCGGGGGCTCGATGACCTTCAACTTCCTGTTGGCGTCGGTGTATACCTCATTCAGTGTGTCGTAGAGGCTGTTCGCCTTGTTGATCACATCCTTAAAGTTTTCCTTCCAGATTTCCTTCAGTCGGTTGTTGACGTTCTCGTCGGTGGTGGGATTGCTGACCGGGCCCCAGGAGGTTTCTGTGATTTTGATCCAGAACTGGCCGGTCCCGTGATTCCATTTTTGCTTGCCGATGCTCTCCTTGAAATACCAGTGGTCGAGAACGGCTCGCATCCTGTATGAATCTTCTTTCAATGCGTCTTTGACGGCTCCCTGGAGATCCCTGGCGGGTTTGGAGATCGCCTCCTTGATATTTTTGATCGCCTCGTGATTGTTCCGGATCTGGGATTCCATGTCCCTGAAGCGATGGAACAGATGATAGAGTTTCGCGCCGAACATTGAGGCGGCGGCGCCGGTCATCGGGCCTTCGGGAATATCGAGATTCTTGTACGCCGTCAACAGGGTACCGTTCGAATCCGACCCTTCCCCGTGTTCCTCGAATAGGAATTTCAAGTTCAGGAGGTCGCCGATAACTTTCCCGGTGGGACCCCACTCGAAATTTCCTGTTTTCCCGGCATCGAGATTGTCGAGAGAGTTCGGTATGACATTGGAGATCTTTTGCAAGGCATCCAGGAAAGGTTTCTCCACCTCGGCGGCTTCCGCCCCGTCCACCGGGTTCTGTTCTCCCCACAGGCCCGACTTCATGGTGTACCCGGCATAGTCCCAGTCATGAACCGTGTAATAGCCGCTGGAGTAGGGTCCGAACCCCGGGACGTACTTCATCCCGGGCTTTCTCATGGCCCACCAGCGGTCCATCTCGTTTCCGCCGTAGTGCCACTCGAAGCCGACGAAAGGTTTGGTGTCCTTCGAGTGGTGGTATCTTCCGTGATCCACCCACTTCACATCCGGGCCGATGATCGAGTCGATGCTTGGCATGCGGGGGTAGTCCCCGTCGCTGTTGTCCGCGCCGTCGGCGACGATGTTCATGATGTCGTGCAGGTCAGGCATTCTTCCCCTCTCCGGTGTGAGTGTGTTCGGTGGCTATCAGGGCGTCGGAGTTCCGCCCGAAGCGGATTCAGATCCGTCCATGATGAGTGCTACCTGGCCGGCGGTGAGTTCCTGGTCGCTTTCCAAGTCATCGAAGATGTTCATGTTCGTGTGCAGGCGATCCTGAATCCCCTCGAATTCTTCCTCGAATTCGATCAGGATCGAGTGGAGCATCGCCATGGACTGGTCGAGTCTGCTGCCGAGTACACCGGCGATTTCAAGGAGCGAAGGGTCCCCCAAGCGAGTGACCTGTGCGGCGCCCTCCGAGCTTGCGCCGCCGCTGTAGTCGTAAAAGTTGGGGGTCTGTGATTCCAGCGCATCGCGGACCTTGATGATGAACTCGTCCCTGAAGATCGCGATCCGGTCAAGGTCGATCTTCGTTCCCTTGTCCTTCGTGTCTCCACCGTCACCGCCCTCCCCTCCGCCACCCTTATCCCCCTTGTCATCGCCATCCTCGTCGTCCTTCTCCTCCCCGTCCCCGTCGTCGTCCTCGTCCCCGTCCCCGTCGTCGTCCTCGTCCCCGTCGTCGTCCCCGTCGCCGTCCCCGTCGCCGTCCCCGTCGCCGTCTTCCTCGTCTTCTTTGTCCTTCTCGTCTTCCGAGTCCTCTTCGTCGCCGCTCGGGGTGGGCTCGTCTTGGTCCTCGTTCGGATCCGGTTCGGTGTCGGGTCCGGGTGCGAGCTTGTTCAGCACCTGCTCTTCGCCGTCCTCGCCCCCGTTCCCGTCGCCGCTCGGCCGGCCGCCGTCCGGAGTGGGCTCGTCTCGCTCCTCGCTCGGAGCCTGCCCGGGGTCGGGTCCGGGTTCGAGGAAGCTCATTTCAGCGGGCTCGGGGAGCTCGGACGGGGCCAAGACCTCGGACCACTCCGAGTCGCCCCCCTGGCCGTCGCTCTCGCCCTTCTCACCGGCGACCTGTTCGTCCGGTTCGCCGCCGCCGTACCCGCCCTGGGGGATTCCGCCGGTCCCACCCGGTACGGTCCCGGGCATCCCTGGCTCCTGCTCCTGCTCCTGCCCCTGCCCCTGTTCCTGCCCAGAGGAATGGTCACCTTGGCCATCGGTGCTCTGCTCATGGTCCGCGGTGTCTTGACCGGTGTCTTCGACATCTTCGTCGCCACCGGTAGTGCCCTCGTTCTCCTCGCTCTCGCTCTCGCCCTCGCCGTCCTCGGTCTCCGTGGGCTCGATGGTCACCAGCCCGGTCTCGGGGTCGACCGAGACGGAGCCCTCCGCGGGATCGACGCTGATCTCGCCGGTCTCCCCGTCCATGACGAGGCGCAGGTCGCCGACCTCCACGGTGATGTCCGTGGACTCTCCCTCGACCGGGGCCACCTCAAGGGTGCCGGTTTCGGGGTCGATCACCATGGTCATGCCGCCGGCGTCGACGGTGATCGGGGCGGTGTCCTCGGCGAGGGGGACGTTCTCGTCCGAGGGCTCGATTCGGACCTGGCCGTTCTCGGGGCCGACCGTGATCCGCAGGTCCTCGGCGAGGATGACGGTCTCACCCGTCTCGGGGTCGACGGTGACCACCGGGCCGGTGGCGTCGGCCGAGTCAGGAGACTCCTCGACCGAGACGGCCTCCGTGGCCGGGATACTCTCCGTCATCGGCGTGAACTCGGAGGAAACGGCCTCCGCCAGGGGCGTGCCCTCCGTGGACGAGAAGTCCTCGCCGAGGTCCGATGGATCGGGCTCCTGGACGGAGACGACGTGTACCGGGTCCTCCTGCGGCTCGGTCACCTCCCCCTCCGGGATGGTCGCGCTGGAGGCGGGCACACCCTCGGAGACCGGGGCGAGCTTGGAGCTCACCATCGGCTGGAGCGCTTCGCCTTCCACGGCCTGACCCGTCCACAGGGGGGTGGCCTCATCGGTGGTGCCCAGAACCACCTCCCCATCGCGCCGACCGACCTCGGAGGGCGATTCCGGATCGATGACCACTCTCTGGTCTGTGGTGTCGACCTCCAGGGAGCCGGAGGAATTGCCCATCACCAGCAGGCCGTTCGCCAAATTCAGGTTGAGTGGGGCACCACCAGACCCCGAGGACGAGTTGGTCTGGGTCGTGAGTGTGGAGAGGAGTTCCGCCTGAGCCTCTTCGCCCTCTTCTTCCACCAGGGGGCCCGGCTCACCAGAGAGAGCGGAACGAAAGTCGTATGGCGATTCGGCCACTGTTCTGTCTCCTTGCCGCCCATTCGGTGGGCGTCATCCGAACGTGGGGAGGTGGGGGCCGGACCCGTGGTCGGACGGGTCCGGCCCCGTTAGGACGGGCTCGACGGGGGAGGGGTGCGCACGCGTCGGCCCGGTGCGGACCGGCTCAGAGGAGGGCGGACCAGTTCATGGCCTCGCGGCGGTCCGTGCCCGAGTAGTTGTTCCGGATCTCGTTCAGTGCGGTCTGCGCCTTGCCCAGCAGAGTCCGCATGTCCGCGACGTTGAGGCGCCAGGAGGAGACCTTGGTCTGGTAGTTCTCCTTCATCTCACCGGACATGTCGGCCAGGAGCGTCTGCATCTTCTGGTCGAGTTCCTCGATCTGTCGGGCCACCGCTTCGGTCTGCTGGGAGAGGCGGCTGGTCGCCTCGTCCACCTGGCCGTAGCTGACGTCGAATCCTTGCATGTGCTCTACCTCGTCTCGGAAGTGCTGTTCAGGGGTCTTCGTACGGGGACATCGGGTGCGGTCGTCAGCCCGCCTGGTTGGGGTTGAGGTCGTCCATCCACCGGGATCCGGTGACGATCGCCGTGTCCTCGGCCTGGTTCATGGCCTGCACTGTGCCGCCGTAGGTACCGATCATCTGGTTCATGTCGTTGGTGATGAGCCGGAGTTCCTCCAGCCATCCCACCAGGGCTTCGCTGTATCGGTTCGAGGCGGCTCCGTGCCAGGAGGCTCGGAGCCCGTCGCGCAGGTCGTCGACGTTCGTGTAGATGTTGTTGCACTGGGTGTGGGCCTCCGTCATCGCCTCCTGGGCGAGTCGGTTGGCCTCATCGGTATTACGTGTTCTGGACATCTGCATCATCTCCACTGTTGTCGTTGGCTAGGGACAGGCTTGGTCCCCGGCCCGAGGGGAGGCCGCCAAGGGCAGCGGGGCGGACTCTTGGCTCAACAGCGGTCCTGTGGGCAGGACTCGCAGTAGGGACATCGGTAGCGAGACGGCCTCGGCGGCCGTGTATCCGAGGGCGCCGAGCGCGGCGTCGTCCGCCACGGGGTACTTGGCGGCCGTGTCGGTCACCACGAAGAAGGTCGGGGAGGCCTCCATGCCGCCCACGGGCAAGGCCTTGACGGCACCGCCCACACCGGAGGGGATTCCCACCAGGTCGGGGGTCGGGCAACCGGGGGCGACGAAGGGGCGATCCTGGACGGGCCAGGCCTGGATCTCCTTGGGGTCGTCGACGGTCAGGAGCGATGACCCGTCCTCTTCCCAACGCATACAGGGCACCGCGGACCCCAGGTCCAATGCGGTCGGTGGAGCGGTGGGGAGTCCGTTCGCGTTCTCCGGTGCGGAGGCTCCGGACGCGAGGGCCCGGTGTGCCTCGGAGGCGCTGAGAGGGACGGCCTCGGGCGAGGTGTCGCCGTAAGCGGCACCGGAGACATCGGGATCCGCGAGGAGGAGCAACGCCTCCGTCAGGGTGAGGGGAACCAGGCCTTCATGGGTCAGGAGGTAGTGCTGGTCCTCCTGACCCGGGGTGGAGACCGCGAACACCTGACCGACACGGTGGTCGGCGTCCATCGAACCCGGTCCGGGCTCCCCGGCCCCGGTCACGGGCGGTGCCTCGACGTCGGGTCCTTCTGGAATCGTGCCGAGAAACGCGTTGGAGACCGTCAGGACGGGGCTGGTGCCGTAGCCGAGCGCCTGGAATCCGCCGGACTCCTCCTCCACCCGCAGTCGTTGCCCGCCCCACAACAGGTACACCGCGCCGTCCGGATCGGACACCAGGATGCCCTGGTCGGCTTCGGGGGACCGGGGCGGTGACGCGTCTCCGGCGACCAGGGCGGTTCGCCCGCGCGGGGAGTCCTGGTCCTCGAGCGGCGGTAGGGCGCAGTACCGCCACACGGCGGGGGCGTCCTCCTCCGGCAGGGCGTCGGGGGCGCCCGGGATCCCCACGGGTCCGTCCACCGGAGTGCCCTCCAAGGACGCCTGCTTCACCAGGCTGGTCTTTGCGCCGTCGCCCACGATCAGACGCGCCGAGGCCAGGTTGTCGACCGGACGCAGCGTGCCCTCCGAGTACAGGTAGGTGGCGCCGCCGTCCTTGTCGATCACGATTCCGCCCTCCTGGCGCCAGGCAGTGGCTCCGCCGGGCATGATGAGGCCGAAGACGAGGAATCCGATGCACAGGAGTGCCCCCAGGCCCAGGCCGACGTAGGTGCCGCCACGCGTGCGGCGCATGGGGGCGTCCACCGCGTCGGGGTCACCCACCAACATCGCCGTCCCCAACCGCCCCACGGTGAAGTTGTAGGCCATCACCCGGTCACGACGCGACTGCATGTCAGCCCCCGATTCCGCGCAGGAGTCCGTACACCTCGTACAGGGCGAGGATCAGGGGAACGATCGCCACGCACAGGATCCCCTGGATGATCTCCGCGGCCCGACCCCAATGGGGGATCGCCCGTCTTCCCGGCAGTGACCAGGAGACCACCGCCAACAGGGTCGTGACCGTGAACAGGCCGACCACCGCGAGCAGGCGTGGTAC
The DNA here is from genome assembly GCF_040635885.1 of Nocardiopsis sp. NPDC006832. Classification (NCBI taxonomy): domain Bacteria; kingdom Bacillati; phylum Actinomycetota; class Actinomycetes; order Streptosporangiales; family Nocardiopsidaceae; genus Nocardiopsis; species Nocardiopsis sp. NPDC006832. The sequence goes on from NZ_JBEYLC010000016.1 coordinate 15,330, forward strand.
GGGCTCCGCGCTCCATGCCAGGTCCACCACGAAGACCATGAGTCCGAGCCATGGTGGGACGGTCATGAGGATCCGTTGCCGAGCACTGTTGAGTCCACGGGTCTGGAGCAGCATCACCAGACACATGATCACGGAGAGGGTTCTGGGCGCCCAGCCCGGTCCCATGGACAGCACCGTCAGACAGACGGCGAGTACGACGCCGGTGGACGCGTACAACGAGGTCTGGAAGTCGTCGGCGAGCGTGGTCCGATCGAGGATCCTTCGGGCGGGGAAGGGGGCGATGTCCTCTTGGAGCTGATCCGGGTTGGCGGGCAGGGCGGGCATGCGCAGACCGGAGAGCCGGAACGCGAGTTGGGGGGCATAGGTACCGAGGAAGAGGGCGACGGTACCCGCCACCGCCGCGGCCTGGACGGTGGAGGTGCCGGGCAGGAACATCAGGCTGAGGCCCGCGATGACCCCGAGCGCCTCCACGACGAAGAGTCCGGTGAAGAAGGGGATCGCCCCCGCGACGGCCGCGATCCCCAGCACACTGGCGCCCGCCGCCGTCAGGGAGGCTGTGAGGATGATCGCACCGAGAAGCATGGTTCCCGGTTCTCCGGTGGGCACACAGGCGCCGGCGAGTCCCATGGCGAGCGTCGCCATGCCGGCCAGCCCCTTGGCGGCGGTGAGGTCGCTCATGGCTCTGGAGGCCGCCCAGGCGGAGGCCAGGATGAGGAGGGAGGAGCCCGCGGCGCCGATGGCGGTGAACAGGTCACGCCCCGAACCGGCCATGACGGTCAGACCGGTGAAGAGCACCACCAGCCCCAACACCTGGAGGAGGACCCTGAGGTGGTTCGGCTCCCAGCGGTCCGGGCGCTCGGCGATGCCGTTGGCGACCCCGTCGACGATGTCGTCGAAGTGGACCGGGGGCAGCTGGTCGCGCCGGGGCCGCAGGTAGAGCGTCTCGCCGTGGCAGAGCCCGAGCGACGCCAGCGTCTCGTCCTCTTCGAGCGGCTCGTCACCCAGCTGCTGGAGAACCCATCCATCGTGCTCCAGACCCGCCTCGTCGAGGTCCTCCCCCTCGTCGCCCTCGGCGTAAAGGACCAGCGTGGGGATGATTTCGGACAGTGGTATCTCGACCGGTGCCGCTATCTCGAAGGAACGCTCAGGGGCGCGGATCAGGAGGCGACAAGGGTCGCCGGTAGACGAATCGTTCACCTGGGGGCCGATCGACGGGGTCTTGGCGATTGGGAGGTTAACACCTTTCGGGTGACATTTGATGTTGTGTTGGGTTAAATCTCTGTCTTCGTGTTATTGCTTGGGAACGGTAGCTTCTATGGGCCACTCACGCTCACGGGTGCGTGACCTTCCCGCCTCCTGCTCGTAACCCGAAATCCCTATCCTCTGGGCCGACATCCGGCCCTTCGAAGGAGACCCCGGTTTTGAGTACCATCCGTGTGCGGAGACCGCCCCGACGGCCCGGCCCCGAGCTCCCCTCGGGGGAGGTGGCCCTCCAGGAGCCGCCCGAGCTGACGGCTCAGCAGTCGAGTATGTCCTCGGTGTTCATGTACCTGCCGATGGCGCTGACCTCGATGGCGATGCTCATGATGATCATGCGCCCCGGTGGAATGAGCGGCACGGTCATGCCCTTCATCGCGGGTGGGATGATGCTCGTCGGAGCCGTCGCCATGCTCGGCGGCCAGTACCTGCGCGGGATGCTCGAACGCAGGACCAAGCTCAACGACGACCGCCGTGACTACCTGCGCTACCTGCGCCAGATGCGTGTCCGCCTACGCGGTGTGGTCACCGAGCAACGGGACGCCATGCTCTGGCGGGCACCCCACCCCGACGCGTTGTGGTCCATCGTGCGCACCTCGCGACTGTGGGAGCGACGGATCGACGACGAGGACTTCGGCGAGGTCCGGGTGGGTGTCGGCGCGCAAGCGCTGTCCATGAAGATCTCCCCGATCTCGTCCAAACCGGTGGAGGACCTCGAACCCCTCAGCGCGCACGCGCTGCGACGCTTCATCCACGCCTACGGAACGGTGGGCGACCAACCGGTCCAGGTGTACCTGCGCGGATACGCGCGGGTGACGATGCGCGGGCAGGTCTCCGCATCGCGCGGGCTCACCCGGGCCGTGGTGGGGCAGCTCACGGTCTTCCACTCCCCGGACGACCTCAGGATCGCGGTCTGTGCCTCCGCCGGTTCGATGCCGCACTGGTCGTGGACCAAGTGGTTGCCACATGCCCAGCATCAGACGAAACGGGACGGTGCGGGGACCCTGCGTCTGCTCTTCACCGACGCCGTCGACCTGGAGCAGGCCCTCTCCGAGGACCTCATGAACCGTCCACGCTTCGACCCCTCGGCGACTCCGGACAGGGAGGAGCCCTTCACCGTGATCATCGTGGACGGAGGCAGTATCCCGCCCGGGTCGCGCCTGCTCGGGGGCGGATACCGCAACACGGTCGTCATCGACGTCGACGACCCGATGCCACCCGAGGACGATCCCCACACCTTGGCGCTGCGCGTCGATTCCGAGGAACTCGTGATGTTGGGGAACGACCACTCCGGTCGTGACACGGAGGAGAGCCTGGGGCGTCCCGACACCCTCAGCGCGGTTCGTGCGTCCACCCTGGCCAGACTGCTGGCCCCCTACCGTGCCGGCGGTGTCACCACCGAGGTGAACGAACCGCTGAAGACGGACTTCGAATTGACCACGCTGCTGGGCATCCGTGACCTGCGCACGCACGACCCGGAGCGGATGTGGGGGGAACTGCACCCGAAGAATCGGTTGCGGGTGCCGATCGGCATGACCTCGGACAGCGCCCCCCTGGAACTGGACCTGAAGGAATCGGCGCTGGGGGGGATGGGCCCGCACGGCATGCTCATCGGCGCGACCGGTTCGGGCAAGAGCGAGCTGCTCCGCACCCTGGTGCTCGGCCTGGCCCTGACGCACACCCCCGACACCCTCAACTTCATCCTGGTGGACTTCAAGGGTGGCGCGACCTTCATCGGTCTGGACGGGCTCCGGCACACCTCGGCGCTGATCACCAACCTCGCCGACGAGGCCATCCTGGTGGAGCGCATGCAGGACGCCCTGCACGGTGAGTTGGTGCGCCGCCAGGAGCGCCTGCGCGCCGCGGGCGGCTTCAGCTCGGTGCACGAGTACGAGAAGGCGCGGGAGTCGGATCCGTCGATGGAGCCACTGCCGACCCTGTTCGTCGTGGTCGACGAGTTCAGCGAGTTGCTGGCCGCGCACCGGGACTTCATGGACCTGTTCGTGATGATCGGTCGGCTGGGACGGAGCCTGGGGGTCCACCTCTTGCTGGCGTCACAGCGGTTGGACGAGGGGCGGATGCACCAGCTGGAGAGCCACCTGTCCTACCGGATCGCCCTGCGGACCTTCTCCGCGATCGAGAGCCGGGGGGTGCTGGGGGTGCCCGACGCGCACCGCCTGCCCTCCGCGCCGGGAAACGGGTTCTTGAAGACCGACACCGAGACGCTCACACGTTTCAAGGCCGCCTACGTGTCCGGTCCCTATCGGGTGAGTCGACGTGCGGTCAGTACCGGTCAGAGCGCCGGCCTGGAGACGGTCCTGTTCACCGACTCCCCGGTCACCGTGCCCGAGGAACCCTCGGAGGCCCAACCGGTGGAGGAGGTCGAGGAGATCGCCCTGCTCGATCTGGCCCTGGAGCGGTTGGGCGGCCATGGGCCCGCGGCCCGGGAGGTGTGGCTACCGCCCCTGAAGCTCCCCCCGCTCCTGGACGAACTGCACAGCACGATCGGAAACGACATCCCCGACGGAGGGGTCCTCTGGAACAAGCAGGGCTCGCTGCGGGTCGCCGCGGGTGTGGTCGACCGCCCCTTCGAGCACCGTCGGTCGCCGATGACGGTCGACCTGGCGGGCAGCGGCGGCCACATCGGTGTGGCGGGCGGCCCGCAGAGCGGCAAGAGCACGCTCCTGGCCTCGCTCATCCTCGGCCTCGCGCTGGTCAACACCCCGGCCCAGGTCCAGTTCTACGCGATCGACTGCGGTGGCGGCCTGCTTCAGGCGCTCAAGGACCTGCCCCACATGGGCAGTGTGGCGGCTCGCACCGATGAGCGTCGCATCTTCCGCACCATCCTGGAGATGCACGAGATCCTCGACCACCGGGAGGCGTTCTTCGCCGACCACGGGATCGACTCCATGGCGACCTATCGTGCGCGCAGGGCCGCCGGTGAGTTCGCCGAAGAGTCATACGGTGACGTCTTCCTCGTGGTCGACGGTTGGGGCACCATCCGCCAGGACAACATGGACCTGGTGGCGCCCATCGTGCAGCTGGTCCAACGTGGCCTCAACTACGGCCTGCACGTGATGGTCGCCTCACCGCGTTGGGCGGACTTCAACACCGGTGTCCGTGACCTCTTGGGCACCCGTTTCGAACTCCGCCTGGGCGACCCCGTCGACTCCCTCGTCCACATGCGGGCGGCGCAGACCGTTCCCAAGATCCCCGGACGCGGCATCACCGACGACAAACACCACTTCCTCAGCGCGCTCCCGCGTGCGGACGGGGTGTCGGACTCGGTGACGGCCTCCGCGGGCATGGCGGAGATCGTCGAACGGGTCAAGGGAGCCTGGGACGGTCCCGTGGTGCCACCGGTGCGCACCCTCCCCACGAAGCTGCGCGCGAAGGAACTCCCGGCCTCCGACCTCGACGGCACCGGCGGTGTGCTCCGGGTGCCCCTGGGGCTGGAGAGCCGTCGGATGCAGCCGTTCTGGCACGACTTCGGGGCCACACCCCATCTGCTCGTGATCGGCGACACCGAGTCCGGTAAGACCAACCTCGTACGGCACATCACCAACGCCATCCGCAGACACTACGGTCCGTCGGAGGCGAGGGTCGTCCTGGGTGATCAGCGCCGTCAGCTCTACGACGCCGTACCCAAGGAGATGCAACTCGGATACGGGGTCTCCGCCGACAGCGTCCGCGAGATGATGCAGGCCGCCGCGCAGGCCATGGACGTTCGGGTTCCGGGTCCCGACATCACGCCGGACCGCATCCGTTCGCGAGACTGGTGGAACGGGCCGGAACTGTTCGTGATCGTCGACGACCTCGAACTGGTGGCCGGAAGTGGGCCGAGCCCGATGTCCCCCCTGTTGCCGCTGATCGCGCAGGGGGCCGAGATCGGGATGCACGTCATCGTGGTCCACGCGGCCGGCGGGTTCGGCCGTGCGGCCGGTGACCCCTTCATCCGGTCGTTGATCGACCTCAACACACCCAGCATCATGCTCTCCACCCCGCCTTCGGAGGGCATGCTGTTCGGTTCCGTCCGAGCCCGCCGCATGCAGCCCGGACGGGCCCTGTGGATCTCCCGACGAGACCCGGTCGAGGTGCAGTTGGCGATCGCCGAGGAGCGGGAGGACTCCTGAGCACGTCGCGAAGGTGAATCGTGTCCGGCGGGCCGCTCCGATCGGAGCGGCCCGCCGCACGTTCGGCCCCGCTGCCGTTCAGTCCCGCAAGGGGTCGGGTGGGGGGCCGATGGGGACCGGTTCGCCTTGTGCCGTGGGTCGCCACGAACGGGCGCGACCGTTGCGCACCACCGCGGCGCCCAGACCGCATACCACGATCAGCAGCGCGAACCCGCCCGCGACCAGGGAGGTGGGCAGTGCCTCCAACGTCCCCTGGGGTGAGGGGTCCGGGACGAAGACGTCGCCCGCCACCGTGACGGATTCCTCGGCGGGGTGGGACAGCAGGGCGCCCACGGGGTCCACCCGCCCGCTCCCGTGCACGGGGTCATCGTCCCCGCCCGGAGACGGATAGGCCGTGGCGAGCAACCGGTCCCGTAGCTCCTCGGTGCCCAGGTCCGGAAAACGCTCGGTGAGCAGTGCGGCGGTCCCGGCCACGAAGGCGGCCGCCACCCCGGCTCCGCTTCCCGTGACGTGTCCGCCGCCGACCCCGGGGGCCACGGCCCGGTCACCCGGCGCCAGGAGGTCGACCCGGGAGGGCGTACCGTCCGGGAGCGGCAGGGGAGACTCGATCGACGGCGGGCCCTCGGGTGTGTGGCCCGCCACGGCGAGCACTGAGGTGTGCTGGGCGGGGTGTCCGGGGACGGGGCCGCGCGAGGTGTTCACGGTCGCCGGTGCCACCACCAACGATCCGTCTTCGGTCGCGGCCTCCACCGCCTGGTCCAGCTCCGTCGAGCCCGACCACGCCGACGTGGCCACGAGGATGACGGACGCGCCCGAGTCCGCCGCCGTGGCCACCCCCGAGGCGATCTCCCCGGCCGTGGCCACCCCCGTAGCCGGCGACCCGGTCGGGACGAATCGCAGGGTCGCTTCGGGGGCCACGCCCACGGCTCCGTTCCCCTCGAACGAACGACCGCCGACGATACCCGCCACGAAGGTTCCGTAGCCGAGACAGTCCGCCGTCTCACCCTGGTCCACGGCGTCCTCCAGAGCGGGGCCGGTGGCGTCGAGTTCGGGGGCCAGTACCGCGATCGTGACACCCGCCCCCGTACTCAGCCGATGCGCTTCGTCCAGGCCCAACGAGCTGTGGGTCCAGGGGAGCTGATCGACGGTGTCGGTGCTCTCGGGACCGCATGGTTGCTGTTCCCCCTTGAACTCGTGGACCTGTGGAAGCGTCGGTGGTTCCTCGGAGGTGTCGGCTCCGGCCACGGCGGGGAAGGCGAACTGCCCCAAGAGGAACAGCGAGGCGACGGTGGCGCGGCCCACGCGCGCGGGTCTGGCCGAGGTGTCTGTCAACAGACTCTCCTGTCGTGCCGAGGGGAGTGCGTCCGTGGGCCCCGACGACCAGGGGCCCGAGCTTCATCTACGTGCGATGTCGCGGAGTTGCGCCAGGCTCTCGGCTCGGGACTCGGTGGCTTCGGCGTCCACCCTGCCACCGTGGCGGTCGTCCACGGTGCCCACACAGGAGCGTAGGGCCTCCAAAGGTGTCAGTCCCTCGCCGTGCAGGCGTACGTGCTCCATGATCCACCAACCGCGGGCGATGTTGGCCTCGACATCGGGCGGGAGCAGGGGCTGGAAGTCGGCGGCGTCGTCGGTTTCCGAGGCCCAAAGGTAGCCGATGAGCACATCACCCATGGTGACGGGGACGTAGAGTACCGGCCCATCGGTGGCAGGGGCGTAGGACCTGCCGACCAGGACCGGAGAGAGAGCCTCGTCACTCCACCGGTCGAACACCGGTGGCCCCGGGACACGAGGCTCCTCGTCGCCTCGTCCCTGAAAGCCCGCGAGGAGCTCCCGCGACAGTGCGCCGGTGTTCTCGGCCTCCCAGGTGGAGGATCCGGCGGGGATCGCTCCCGCCTCCTGGTCCGCGGGTACGCCGATCCAGTCGAGTACCGCCTGCTCGGGGGAGATCCCGTTACGCGCGGCCTCGCGCAGCCTCGTCTCCCAGACCTCTGTGGCCCGCGCCGTGGCGACGGCGCTTCCCGGTACGGCGATGAAGCCGGCGGCATGCTCCTGTGGAGCGTGGGCGAACCACAGGTACCCGATCACCGTATCCTCCGCGACGACGGGCCGGGCGGTGATCGGGCCCTGTGAATCCGTGCGGTATTCGCCTTCCGCGCCGTTCATGGCGTTCATGATGGAACTCATTTCAGATCACTCTCGCTGGTCACTTCAGTGTGGAGGACGGGGCTCGGAAGGTCTTTTCCCGGCCCAAGGTCCTCAAGACCCCGCCGGACCCCGCGGGTGCCCCGATCACCTGGGACGAAGCGTCCTACTCTCATGGCGTCGATGAGGTCGCGGATCCCGGCCCCGGCGTGACCACGACCTCGGCCTCGATGAAGAAACCGGGCAGGTCCTGGGAACCGCCCCAGCCCGCGCGTGTGACGCGGTAGGTGGTCCCTCGGGGGAGGAGGAGCTCGCGCTCTTGGGAGAACACGCTCCTGTCGCCGATCCACAGGCCGTGGGCGCCCCTGGGGAGCGTCAGGCGGATGACGTGCGCGTACTCGTTGTCGGTGTCATCGGGTAGCACGCCCCCCAACGAAGTGGACATGAAACCCGACTCGGTGTGGACGGTACCCACGAGCGAATAGGGGTCGTTCGGGTCGAACCCGCCGAGGTGGTCCAGGTCCTCCAGACCACGGACCACCTCGACCGCCGTGGGCAGCGGGCGGTCGATGGCGCTGTCGAGGATGCGCACCTGCCGCAGGACGAGCTCCGGTGTCGGATAGACGTCGCCGCTGGATCGGGCCATGTTCCCGGCCGCACCACTACGCTTGTACCAGTACTCCAGTTCGGATTCGGGGTCATCGGCCCCGAGGATGGACCGCATGAGTCTTCTCGCGCGGTCGGGGGTGCGCGCGTCGGCTTCGAGTTCGCCCAGCCTCTGGAGCGTGGGCCAGGTGAGGTCGTTGGCCTCGTAAAGATCCCAGCCCTGGTTGTCCATCGGCTCGGTCTCGACATCCTGGCGGGTGCTCTCCCGCATCGAATCCAAGTGCCGCGCGATCTGCCCGGGTGCCATGCCCTCCCGGACCACCCAGTTGACCCACCCGTCCAGGGTGTAGCCGTACACCCCGTCCTGCCGCGCCTGGTCCAGGGTGTCGTGGGCGTTGGGGTTGTTGACCGGGTCGTGCAGCCACTGTCCGTAGGCCTCGATCTCCGAGTCCGAGCGAAGCCGTCTGACCCCGTGGTCGTCGACGAACCCCATGCCGTCCCCGGAAGGCTCCGCCGGTGCGGGTGGATCCTGCCGCGAAGAGTGACCCGTGGGCACCGTGTCCGCTCCGGCCGGGAGCAGGCTCGCGGCGACTTCGGTGCCGGGTTCGGGACGTGCCTGCGGCGGGACGATCACCTCCGCGGTGATCACAAGACGGGTGTTCGTCGAGTGTGCGGCCGTGACGCGGTAAGGGGTTCCGGGCGGCAGAACGAATTCCTGGTTCGCCGGGAGCAGTCCCAAGGAACCGACCCAGAGACCACGGGTCCCCGGGGGGAGCGTGAGACGGATGGCCACCGGCAGGGAACGGCTCCTTTGGATCGGGTCCGGGTTCAGTGCGACGGCGGTGTACCCGGAGGTGGCCTGTTCCGTGCCGATCAGGGTGGCGGGGTCGTTCGGATCGAATCCCACCATGGAGTGGAGCACGGAGGGGTCGTCGAGGAGCCAGGTGGTCTCGACCGCGTCGGGGAGCGGGTGGTCGAGGAAGGTGTCGTAGGTGTCCAGGAGTTCCCGGAGCCGTTCCGCCGTGGGATACACCCCGCCGTTGGCCTCGGCCAGGGCGCCGGCCTCACCCGCGTTCTGGTACATCCGTGCGAGTGCGGCCCGAGGATCGCGGTCGTTGAGGATGAAGTGGATGAGTCGGGCGCGGCCGGGGTTGCGTTCTCGTTCCACGGGGAACAGCTCGCCCAACCGTTCGAGGGTGGGCCAGGTGAGGTTGTTGGCCTCGTACAGGTCCCACCCGATGCCGCTCCGTGGGTCGGTGGGGGCGAGACCGAATACCCGGCTCCTGCCGCGCACGGCGTCCAGCCACGCCCGAGAGGTGTTCGGATCCGCCGCGACGGGAGTGGACGCGGCGGGGAACTTGCTGAGCGCGCGGGCCAGGGACCGTTCGGCGGGTGCGAGTGCGTTGAGGGCGTGCGGATTGTGCGTGGTGTTGTGCAGTCTGTGCCCATACCACATCGCCTCGAAGGGATTGCCGAACCGCCGGACACCATCGGATCCGACCTGCCCCGAGGAGAAGGTGTCCGGACGCGGTGACACTGTCGGAACCACCTCCGCGCGCAACTCGAACCGCTGCGTTCCCGTCGCCGGGTCGTCCACCCGCCGAACCTCGGTGATGCGGTAGTCGGTGCCGCGGGCGAGGGTGAGTTCGCGTTGTTCGGGGTCGTGGCTGCGCGAGCCGATCCAGAGTCCGTGGGCCCCTTCGGGGACGTCGAGGCGCAGCAGGAAGGGGAAGGGGTCGGCATCGGTCTTGAAGGGGTCGTCGCCCAGGCTGGTCGACATGTAGCCGGGTTCGGTGTGGACGGTACCCACGAGATCGCGGGGATCCCCGCTGCCTGCCTCCCGCAAGAGGTGGTCGATGGAGTTCAGGCCCCGGCTCACTTGCACGCCTTCGGGCAAGGGGCGATCGACGGCGCCGTCGAGGAGGCCGAAGAGTTCGCGGACACGCTCCACGTGGGGATAGGCGCCGTTGTCGTGTCCGGCGATGACGCCCGCGTATCCGGCGTTGTGGTACCAGTGCCCGAGCTCGGCGGCGGGATCGCGGGCGGTGAGGATGTAGTCGATGAGGCCCCGGGTGCGCGCCGGCAGTGAGGCGGGGGAGGCCTGGATTTCGCGGAGGCGTTCGAGGGTGGGCCAGGTGAGGTTGTTGGCCTCGTACAGGTCCCAGCCGTGGGCGGTCGGTGCGGTGTCGGGGTCGGCCGCCTCCGCCCGGGATCGGTTGCGCCAATCCGTGAGCTGCCGAAGGACGTTCTGCGGAACGAAGGGCTGTACGCGGGCCATGCGGGTGATCCAGGCGGTCCTGGTGTAGGTGTCGACCATCTCCCTCTGATCCCGAGGAAGGGTGTCGAAGGCGTGCGGATTGTTGTCCGGGTCCTGGAGCCAATGGTCGTAGGAGTCCAACTGCTCGTCGGAATCGAACCTGCGGACGCCGTCCTCTCCGACGACGCCGACGTCGTCGTGGTCGATGTCCATCGTGTCGGCGTCGGAGCCGTCGTCGACGTTCATGCCGTCGTCGTCGGAGTCCGTGCCGTCCAGCCCGAGGGCCGCCGCGAGGGCGTCCTCCTCGCCCCTCGCCAGACCGGGCTCCCCGGCCTCCGTCGCGGGGGCGTCGTCATCCGTTTCCATCATGAACACGTGGACGTCGTTCGAGTCGGCAGGCGGTTCGGACCGGCCGTCTTCGTCGTTCTCCGGACGCACCGGGGGATCGTCCGACGCACCGGTCTCCGGGGACACCGGAGCCGGCTGACGGGATGGGCCGGCCCCCGGATCGGGAACCCCGCCGTGGTCCGTGTCCTCGGCGGAGACCGTGGGAGGCGTGTTCAGGGCGGACCGGAACGCCTCTACCAATGGCGATGTTTTGGGTCGCAGCCCCAGGGACCGCTCCATCTGCTCGGTGAGCGGTGCGTTGTGTGTGGTAGGGGGCTCGGGATCGGGGCGGGTGAGCGCGGCGAAGTGGGCGTGGGTGGCCGCGGCGGCGGTGGTCCAGGCGTCGACGGCGGTGTTGTAGTTCCTGAGGGCCCTCTGATAGATGGCGTTCTGGCTGTCGTAGGCGGTGCCGCCGGCGTGGCGGAGGGTGCCGAGGGCGGCCTGGAGGTCTGCCTGGGTGGCGTTCGTGGGGTTGGCGGTGTGGGCGGTGAGGGCGGTGTTGAGGGTGGCCCGGGCCTCGGGCGTGGGGTTGAGGGCGCCGAGGTCGAAGCCGGTGAAAGCGGTGTCGAGGGCCGCCTGGGTGGCGTTCGTGGGGTTGGTGGCGTGGGCGGTGAGGGCGGTGTTGAGGGTGGCCCGGGCCTCGGGCGTGGGATCGAGGGCGTCGATGAGGGCGTCGAGTGAGGCCCTGGTGCCGCTTGTGGGTGCGGCGTGGTGGGCGTTGTAAGCCTTGATATAGGTATCGGCGAGGACGGGGAGTTTGGCGCGTTCGGCGATGTAGGTGGCTTCGGCGTCGGACATGGTCGTGGCGGCGTCGAGTTCCGCGGTGATGGGGGTGTCCGCGCTGTGTGCTTGCTCGGGGGTGATGATGCCCAACCGGATGGCGTCGCTCTGGGAGATCCAGGCGCTGACCTTGTTGGTGTGGTCGGTGGTGAATTGTTGGGGGAGGTCACCGAAGGGGGTCTTGTTCGTGGTGCGGCTGCCGATGGTCCAGGTGGTGTCGAATTCGACGAGGTAGGCGGTGCCGAGCCGTTGGCGCGTCATGTCGGGGGGCGCGCCGGTGACGAGGCTGTGGGCGGCGGGTGAGCTGCTGGTGTTGTTCTGGACGGTGGCGTCGCCGGAGCCGGTGAGGATGGCACTGCGGTCGGGGTTGTCGGAGTCGACGGTGTCGCTGCCGGTGGGACGGAAGGCCACGGTCGCGGTGGTACCGCCACTTTGCGAGTGGCCGTGGGAGACGGCTTGTCCTTCGGTTTCCTTGTAGGCGAGTCGGCTGCTGGGACGGGCGGTGAGGATGCGGGAGCCGGTGAAGTCGGGGGTGGCGGCGACGCGCCACTGGGTGCGGCCGATGCGGAGGATGTCGGTGCCTTCGGGGTGGCCGAGGGTGTTGGAGAAGAGGCCTTTGAGCGCGTCGGGGTTGAGGGTGTTGTCGATGGGGGTGTAGCGGTCGTCGAGCTTGAGGCGCTCGGCGATGTGGCGGCGTGCTTCGTGGGTGTCCCGGGCGTGGTGGTCGCGAAGTTCGTTGAGTTGTTCGGGTGTGGGGTCCTCACGACCGCCCGGGGCGGTGCGTGGTTTCCATCCGAGAGAGTGGGCGATCGTGTGGATGGCGGCGTCGCGGACGTCGGGGCCATAGACCGCGGTGGGCATGATGATGGCGTCCCGGGAGGCGGGGGGAAAGCCGTCGAGTGCTCGGGTGGCGGTGGTGACGGCGTCGGCGAGGCTGTCGCCGCCCCGGGGGGTGACGATGGGTGGTGTGGGTGCGGTGTCCAGGGGGGTGGCGGGCGTGGATGTGGGGGCGCCGAACTCCAACGACGAAGCGAGATGGAACGTCTGCACGGGACCGCTGTCGGCGTGTGCGTCCACCGGGTCCTTGCCCGCCGTCTCCAACGACAGGGTGAGGGACGTGTCGTGAGTGATCCTGGCGAAGGGGCCGGACGACTCCATGACGATGCTGCGGGACTGTTTCTCCGTGTAGGAGACGTTCTCCGAGTCCGAACGGGCGGTTCCGACGCCCGCCGCGGGTGAGAGGAGGTAGGGGTGGCTGTCCGGTAGTTCACCAGGGCCGCCCTCCGGGTCGCCGTAGGGCGCGGGCTGCCACGGGGGCACGGTCACCGCGGAGGAATGGTCCTTGCCCCGCGAGTGGATCTTCGTCGTCTTCGCCTGCCAGGAGTGGCTCTCGACGGTGAAGACGGAAGAGGTGACGTAGTCGACCCGAGGGTTGGTCTTGGACAGCTCCACCAGAACCCGAGCGGGCTTTGACCGGGGGAAGAACCTCCGGAAGGTTCCTCGTGAGGGAACCACCTTGACCGAGACGGGGGGGATCATCCCGGTCGTGTTTCCCAGGCGCTGGGTCAGGGAGGCGAGGAGCCTCTCCTTGCCTCCGCGGGTCAGCTTGAGCCCTTGGTCGCGGAGCCGCTCCTCCAATCGGCGGACCGCCGCCGTCGGATCCGCCGGCCGACGCTGCTCTCCGGCGCCGTCGAAGCCGGTGCGGACGCGGATGTTGGCGGGCGGTGTCGGGTTGCGCTGGGTGGCGGGCTCCAGGGTGCCGTCGTCGGCCTGGGCGACGGCGTCGTCGATGATGCCGCCCTGTTCGGCGTCGCGGGCGGTGATGAAGCCCGAGGCGAGGTCGTTGAACCAGGCCTTCCAGCCGACGTATTTGTGGGACCACCAACCGGGGAAGTTGAGTCCGCGGTGTTTCTTGAACTCCCATGCCTGGGAGATGCTGCCCCCCATACGGAAGGTGTAGACCGTCGCCGGGTTGGTCAGCAGGAAGAGCCCCGAGGTCGAGGAGACTCCGGAGTCGAGGGTCTCCCCGCGGCGGAAGAAGTTCCAGTTGTGGGACGGCCCGCCCATGGGGGTGGGGCCCATGGCCGCGGACCGGTCGGCGCCGGATGCGGCTCCGTCCTCCTGCAGGGTGTTGCTGGTACCGCCCACGAAACCGGTGCCGCTGAGGCCGGCGGTGTAGGTCTTCGTCTTCGCGGCCCCCGCGGAGGAGGAACTCTCTCCCGTGACCGCCACCTGTGCTTCGATCGCGTGCATCCCGACGATCCGCTCAGGTCGCGCGATGGTGGCCCCGGCGGCGCGCATGTCGTTGGGAGACCGCCACGTACCGCCCATCTCGACCCGGCCCCGGTGCCCCGAAGGGGAGAAGGTGGCGGGGTCGGAGGCCAGGGAGACGGGGGAGAGGAAGTTGGTGAAGAAGTGCCTCCCGCCGATGGTGTCCAGGAACCCTCGGAGCTTGTGCTTGCGACCGTCCAACACCGGGCGCCGGTCGGTGAAGGTGTCGAAGGTCTTCTGGAGCACACCGTTGGCGGAGGCGGTGGCGTCGTCGCCCAACACGGTGAGGCCGACCTTGTCGATGGTGGCACCGTTGTCGATGGCCGCCCGCGCCCGGCGCTCGTGCGCGTCCTCCGGTTCCAGAGCGGCCAGGTCCTCGGGGCGGGGATCGATGATCGCTCGGCTCTCCGCCGCTGGGAGGAGCTCGGGAGGAGACGGTTCGACCGTGCCTCCCCTCAGCGGGACCTCGGTCGTTTTCTTGGGGGTGATCAGGGAGTACCGGGCCTCGACAGGGCTCTCGAACAGGTTCACGTGGTTGTCCGTGCGACCGGACAGGACCTGGGTGTCGTCGTAGAGACGGGCGGTGAAGCCGACCGTCCCCTCCCATCGGTCCGAGTCCCCCGGGAAGACGAACCGGTTGTTCGATTTGTAGGAGACACCGTGGGTCGCGCTACTGCGGTTGATCCTGCTCCACCTGAGGGAGGCCATGACGCCGCCCAGGAGCCGAGCCAGGCCGTGTGCGTCCGCTTCCGCCGAGCGCATCATGCCGGAGCCGAAGGACAGGGAGAGGGCGTGCGAGGAGCCCGTCCCCGATTCCGACCCCAGGGTCGTGCTCCCGCCCATGCGCACCCCGGTCTCGGCCGTGGTCGTCCCCTGGTGCGTCAAAGCGGAGAAATCGGCCTTCAGGGCCAGGGTCAGGACGTCAGGGCGCACGAGCCTCCTGTCCCGTGCCATGAGGGTGGGGTCGACGAGCGCGGATTCTCTGAGCTGGATGCGCAGACCGTCGGCGGAGGCGAGTCTGTCGCGGTTGTCGCCGTTCATGGCGTCGCGTACCGCGTTACGCACGTCGAGCGTGTTCTGGTGGGCGATGTCGTAGGAACGGCGGAGTCCCCAGCGCTCACGGAAGGACCGCTTGAAGAACGAGGTGTTCTCCTGCCCCGGCTTGAGCGCGTAGAGGCTTCGCTTACGGGACAGTTCGGGCAGGACCAGGCCTGGGTGCTCGCGGGCGATGCCCTCCAGGATGCGGTCGGTGAGCGTCTCCAACACACCGCGATCGTCGTCGGTGGTCGTCGAGGGGGTCTCCGATCCTTCGGCGGCTCGTTCTCCCTCGGGTGGGGGAACCCGGGTGAGCGAGTGGTGGTGGGTGCCGGAGAAATCCACGACGCGTTCGCCGCGCAGATGTGTGAAGGGCGGGACCCGGTCCGCTTCGGCCCCGGAGGGGGCGTCCTCGCCGGTGGCGGCGCGCTGGAGGTTCGTCGCGCTCTCCACCTGCAGGAGTTCCACGGTACGCACGTCGAACGTGTGGGCCACTTGCTCTTCCTGGAGCTCCACCGACACGGTGCGTTCGACATCGAAGGCGGTGAACTTCTCGGTGCTCGTCCCATGGTGCGCGAGGGACCGGTGGTCTCCGGAAGCAGAGACGGTTTGGGACTGTGCGGACAACGTCCGACCCCAGGTGTACTCCACGTGGGGCATGTTGAGGCGGATCGATCCGCCGGTGGGCAGGGGGACGACGATCCCCAACCCCCCTCCCACGGACGCTGTGACGTTGCTGTTGCGGCTCAGTCCGAGAGCGGTGCTCTCCTCGACGGTGTGATTCAGGAACGTCTCGCCGAACGAAGGCGTGTGTTCCTTGGCGGTGAACTTGTTCGGGGTCGAGGACAACTTCAGCATCATGTCGCCCAGGACGGGGTGCGTCACCTCGACGGTCATGGGGCCCGTGTCGAGGTGGGCGAGATACTCCTGGATGGAGTCGTTGTCGAAGAACTTCCGGATCGTCGCCTGCCACTCGCGGATCTTCGCCCGGGTGCTCTCCTTCGTCAGATTCACCATGACATCGCCCATGGCCTCGCGATGCGGGGCATAGGAGTCGGAGACGAGGTAGTCGGCGATCCAGGAACCCAGATCGCTGTGCGGACTCGCGCCGTCCCCGCGCGGAGTGACCGAGGCGACGGAAATCGGGAGGCCGCCGATCGGCCCGTCGGGCAGGCGCGCGGGGGTGCCGCCTTCAGCGCCCTGCCCGGGACGGGTGGCGGTCAGGTCGATGCTCGCGGGGACGTCGTCCGGTCGTGCGGCGACCTCGCCCGGAAGGACCAAGGCCATGCCGTTCACGATGACACCGCTCTGGAATCCGTCGTCCCGGTTACCGGTGGGAGCCGGCGCGGGTGCGGTCTCGTCCCTTTGAGCTGCGGCGGGCGGGGAAGTGGTCCCCGCGCTCTCAGCGGGGGCCGAAGGGCTCCCGTCCTCGGAGGGGGCTTCGGGGGGAGGGGTGACCTTCACACGTACGCGCAGGTCGTTGAGGTAGACCTCGGGAGGGCCGAAGGCCATGTACTCCAGAGCGGAGCTCACCGCCACGTTACCGCCGGCCGTGCCGCTTCTCCGTCCCCCCGTGTAACCACCTCCGAGCGTCAACCACGGCCCGGCGGCGAATCCGCCGGTAACGTCCCCCACCAGCATCGGGCTCGCCGTGAAGCGGGCGCTGCCCCCGCGACGCGGGTCGTGGGACGAGGCGCCGCCCCTCTTGGTGGCGTGGGTGCGCTCCTCCTCGATCCCTTCCAAGGGAGCCCCCGACTCACGGGAGAGGGCGAGGTGCCGGAAACCGTCCTGCGTGGCCGACTCCAGGGCCACCTGGATCGTCCAGGAACGGGTGTCGCTCCCCGTTTCGTCGGTGACGGTCACCGCGAAACCTTCGGAGGAGAAGAAGACGGCCATCCCCTGCGTGCGGGCGACGCTGTCGATCTGAGACGCTACGTCCGAGTGCAGCGACGTCGGCATGTCGGGCGCCTGAGCGGTGATCAGATACTCGACGACCTCGGGTACGCGTTCGGTGTAGAGCCGATCCGGGGCGATGAGCCGTGACCGGACCAGGTAGTCCAGGTCGTACGTCTTGGCGGACTCGTCCCGGGGGAGCGTGCCCGGGTACTCACGGGGATGCCGCGCCTGGTCGTGCGCTTCTTGGGCGTCGCGCCGCGCTCGGGCGGCCTCTTCCTCCGCCCGAAGAACCGCCTGCCCGGTCTGGTCGAGGATACGTTCGATGTGTTCCATGCGCTGTTCCTGGCCGGAAACCCGGCGTTCGAGTGCGCTTTGGACCGTTGCGTGTGCCTGAACCGCGGCGTTCGCCACGACCTGACGGCCCCGAGCGCCGTCGGCGATCCGCTGGATCGTACGCGCGTCTTCTTGGGCCGCGAAGAGGTCGTCGGTGTAGTTTTCGCGGAACCTCGCGAAACTGTGGCCGTCGTACCTGTCACGGGCCTCTCGGGCCACTTCTTCGGCCCGGTCCGCCGCGGCGGAGGCCGCGTGCCGGGCGGTGTCGGCAACGGCGGGGTCGTCCGTGACACGGGTCCTGACGAGTTCCGAATTCGCGTTTTGAGCGGCCGTTTCGGCGCTCTCGTGGTTCCCGGCCACCTCGGTGTACAGGTCGCCGACCGCCTCAGCGGTGTAGTCCAGTGAACGAGTGTGTCTGTTGAGAGCTTCGATGGGGAGGGAGAGCGCCTCCTGGGCGGCACGCTCGGCCCTATTCACCGCCGCTTCGGCGTCGACCTCGGCGGCGGACCTGTCCTCCGGGTCGAGGCTGGGAGGCGTCACCTGGTTCGAATCCAGACGGTTCCGTGCGGGAGAACCGTCGGACGACAGCTTCGCCATCCGCTCGGCCTCCGTCAGCGCTCGCCGGACGCGTTCGATCGCCTCGCGGATGGTCTTGGCCTGGGGGATGGCATCTCGGTTGCTACGGGCGGTGGCGGCCTGTTCGAAAGCCTGGACCACATGGTCGACGGTGTCGTTGTGGCGACCATCCGCGACGGCCGTCTCGGTGAGTGCGCGGGCGTGGGCGGCATCGACGGCGGCGGTCTCCGCGTTGACCCGTGCCGTCTCCACGGCTTCGACGGCGTTCGTGGCGTTCGTATGAGCGGTGGCCGCTGTCGCCAGGGCCCGTTCGACGCCGTCGGACGTCGCTTTGTCAACGGCGGCCACGAGGGATTCCTGTCGGGTGACGGCCTCGCGCGCGGCCTTTTGCGCACTCCGCAGCTCGCGGTTCGCCCCATCCGACGCCGTACGCGCCTCTTCGGTGTGCCTCCGCGCCTGCTCACCGGCGGTCCTGGTCGCACCGGTGATCGTCTTGGTGACTTGGGCGGCCACCTGGGTCGCGCGGTCGGCTTCGTTGCGTGCGGTGGCGGCGGCCGTGACGTTCGCATCGGCGGCGTTCCGGTCTTGGGCCATGCTGGTGATCCCGGCCAGGTCCTGCGGCAGCGAAGTGGGCGCCCTACGGATAGCGTTCCGCGCGCCTGTGGCCGCGTCCGCGCTCAGTCTCGCCGCGTCGTTCGCGGCGGTGGCGATGTCCGAGGCCAGACCGGCCGTGATGTCGATGGCCTCCGGTACGGTGCCGGCCATCGCGGAGGCCCGGGTCACGAGACCACCGAATGAGCTCCCGACCTGTTCGAGGCGGTCGAACGCCGCGGCGCGGGTGGTGGCCTCCATTCTTCGGATGTCGGGGGTCAAGTCGGCGATGTCCGTGGCCAGTCGCTGCGCCGTGAGCTGGATCTCCTCCAGGGTGGGCGCGGCGTCGCCGATCGTGGTGTCGCCTTCCGTGGTGGTCCCTTCGGCCCCGTTGTTCTCACCGCTTCCGCCGGCCGTGTTGTCTCCTCCGGCCTCAGCGGTCTCACCGGGCCCACCGCTCCCGTCGGTCAGTCCCATACCGTGCGCGAGGGCGTCGGGGTCGGAGAGCGACGTGGCGCCGGCGTCCGGAGCCTGCACGCTTCCCTCGACCGGGGTCACCGCCATGACGGTCACCTCATCGGAGGATTCGGTGGCCGTGTGGGGGTCCGAGCCGTGCCCGGCAGGGATGATCCGGGCGTGGAGGAGGTTCCCTCGGCCCCAGGGTTCGGTGGAGGTGATCTGGTAGGTGGTGTCGCGGGCGAGGATGAGCTCGCGTTCGTAGGGATGCAGGCTTCGGTCGCCCACCCACAGGCCTTGGGTGCCCTGGGGGAGGGTGAAGTGGATGAGGTCGGTGGGGGACCCTCCGGCCGCGCCGGGGCGGTCGCCCAGGGACAGGGACATGTAGCCGGGGTCGGTGTAGGTGTTGCCGACCAGGGAGGCGGGATCGCGGGTACCGCCGGGGCCCAGGTGTTCGAAGCCGTACACGCCCCGCACCGCTTCGACCCCTTCGGGCAGAGGGTGCCGGGTGGCCTGGTCCAGGCGTTCGATGATGTCCAGGACGTCTTGTGCGTCGGGGTAGTAGCCGTTCCCCCTCTTGTCGGGGAGTGTTTCGGCGATCCGGCCGGCGCTGCCCGCGCGGGCGCGAAGGCCGTCCATGGCCGCGGAGGGGTAGGGGGAGTCGAGGACTTCCCTGACGACCCTTTCCTGTTCGGGGGTGAGCACTCCGGCGTCGAGTCGGGGACGCAGGACCCGAAGGTCCGGCCAGCGGCCGTTGCCGATTTCGTAGAGCCGCCATCCGGGGTGGTTTTGGCTCTCCTGGCGTCGCCGGTCGAGTTCGGCCTGCACGGTTTCTTCGTTCAGTGGCCGTAGCCGGGAGAATTCGGCGATCCAGCTTTCGGCGGTGTAGGCCTGGATGTACCTGCGGGTTCGAGTGGGAAGGGCGTCGTGGGTGTTGGGGTTGAAGGCCGGGTCGTGGAGGCGATCGCCGTATTCGAGGAGACCGACCTCGCCGGGGAAGCGGCGGATTCCGGTGGAGTCCTCACCCGGGCCCTCCGCGTCCTCGGTGTCCTGGGTCATGACGTTGACGGTCAGTTCGGGGCCGGGTTCTTCCGCGAGGGCGTTCTCACGGTTCGGCGTGCTCGACGCGGCGGTGTCTTCGTCTCCGGTGCTCGCGGTCTCCTCAGACGCGTTCGTCGTGTCCACGGACTCCGTTGACGGTGTGGTGTCGGCGGTGGCCGACGTGTCCCTCGAAGCGCCCGAGGGCAGGTTCCGGTCGGCCGGGTCCCGCATGGCGTTGACGACGTAGTCCGTGTTGAGTCGGCCGCCGGGGAGCCAGAGCCGGGCCCGGATCGGGTCGTCCCGGTCCTGGAGGTTGCGGCCGATCCCGCGGACCAGGCCAAGGGCGTCGTCGAGCCGGCGGGGCGGTAGGTCCTCCCCGCTCAGGGGCACCTTGCGGTTGGACGGGTCCGAGAGCACGTACATCATGGCCAACGCGAGTTGTCGCGCCTGGCGGTCGGAGGGGTTCTCCGCGGATCCGTCGTCCGCCCGGTGGACCAGCAATCGCTGGACTTCGGCCCCCAGGGCCCACGCCCGGCGGGTGTCCCCGGCCATGAGGGATCGGGTGATCCGGGGAAGACGGTCGAGGGCCTCTGCCGCCCGTGCCCCGGGACGCGAGATCGGAGCCGAGGCCTGTGCGTCGGCGGTCCGGGAGGGGCTCGGCCCCGCGTGCGCCGCGCTGTCGACGCTTTGCGTGGGGACGGGGCCTTCTCCGGTGAGGGCCACGCTCGGGCTCATCGTGGTGGCCGGTGTGTTCTCGCCCGAGGGCGGCGGGGCCTGAGCGACGCGGCGGACGTCACCCGTGTCGAGTCGGCCGCCGGGGAGCCAGAGCCGGGCCCGGACCGGTTCGTCCCGGTCTCGGAGGTTGCGGTCGATCCCGCGGATGAGTGCGCCGGCGTCCTCGGCCTTCTCCTCGGAGAAGGCGCGCGGGTCGATGGGGGACCGCCGGTCCGTCGGGTCGGAGAGGGTGAACACCAGCCCCAGGGCGAGGTGCCGGGCCCTCTGGACGGACGGGTTCTGCGGGGCGCCGTCGGTGGGTCGGGGGGAGAGCAGGCGCTGGATGTCGGCCCCGACGGCCCGCGCCTGTGCGAGGTCTCCGTCGTCGAGGTGTCGGGTGAGCCGGTCCAGGTGGTCGAGGGCCTCCTCGGCACGCGCCATCGCCGGAGGGAGGGCGGTGGTGTCTCCGTTCGCCGGGGGTGGGACGTCCGGGCCGACGTCGAGCACGGGGAACACGGTCGTTCGATCCGCGGCGACCGCGTCGGGGGTACCGAGCGGGTCCGTGGATTTTCCGGGCACGTACCCGGATTCGGCGCCCTCCTTCCCCGTGTCCGGGGCCTTCGTGTCGGAGACCTCGGTGTTGACACTCATGGTGTCGGAGACCTCGTCGTCGAACACGGACGAGACGTCCGAGACCTCGTCGTCGGTGTCGTACGAGGAGTCGTGGTCCGCTTCGGTGGGGTTGAGCAGCGCGTCGAACGAGAAGGAGGTCTTGCTCGTGTCGGTTTCGGTGTTCGGCGCGTCGGTCTCGTGTACCGGCCGTGGCGCGGGCCCGGGTTCGGGCGCGGTCTCCGCCGGCCTGTCGGCTCCACCGGGTGAGGGCCGGGCGGAGGAGCCGTCGGCGGAGGCCGTCCCGCTCTCCGTGCGCACATCCGCCGGGGTCCGGCCGTGGGACGGAACCGGACCCTCGTCGGAGACGGGAACGTCGTCTGGGGTGGGGCCGCTCTCGGTCGCGGGTGGAGTGCGGCCGTCCACCGACGGCTCCTGCCGGGTCTGTGTCGATCCTTGAGGATCGGAGGCGGATCGCCGCCCCTGTTCCCCGGTGCTGCGCTCGGGGCGGCCACCGTCCGGCGCGGGGCCGGGAGCGCCGCGGTCCGCCGCGACGGGTCCGGACGCGACCGGCGGAGCCGACGCGGCCACCGGTGTCTGCGAGGTCCGCCCGTCCGTCGATCCCGTCGATTCGGGGAAGGCGTCGTCTGGGTGGGGACGCTCCTGCGTCTCGCTCAAGGGCGCGGGTCCCGTGTTCGGTCGGGAGGCACCCGTGTCGTCGGACACGGGAGGGTCCGTCGCCCGGGCCTCGGACGCTTCGGGGCGGGTGTCAGGCCGCTCGACGGTCGGCTCGGGTGCGTTCTCGCCGGTGGCGGCGTCGACGTCCCTGGACACGGTGTCGTCCCCGTCCTGCGACGCGGGGTCCCGCGTGTCCGTGGGTCGAGCATGCGAAGCGGCCTCGGGGTCGAGGGCCGGAGCGGAGCGGTCGTCGGTCTCAGGAGGGGCGGGGGTGTCCGTCGATGGATCGGACGAGGGGTTCGTCCGTTCCTCCGAGCCGGAGGAGGGGGCGGTCGGGGGAACTTCCCGGTTCGCGGAACCCGCGTCCGCCTCGGGGGTCGGCTCTGGTTCCGGGGGAGGGGGCAGGTCAGGGGCGAGGATGGTGCCGTCCGGGCCCTTGAGGGCGTCGATCCCGACCAACGTGGAGTCGGTGGTGATCTGCTGGCCCGGGTTCATGATGGCACCCGAGGTGGCGGACCAGGGGGTCACGGTGAACCCCTGGCCGTTGGCCGCGTTACCCAGCCCCTCACCGAGGGTGCCCTCCACGGCCCCGCTTCCCGCCCCGATACCGAGCTGTTTCAAGTACTGCAGGAAACCGCCCGTGCTCTGCCGGAGCGAACCGAACAGGTTCTGCGGCACGTCGACCAGGTGGTCGCGCAGGTGCGCCGGCAGCCGGTCGCCGAGTGTCTTGGAGAGTTGGGAACCCAGATCCGGGTCGCTCCAGGAGCGGGCCAGCGTATTCGCGTAGTCGTCACCCAACCGCCTTGCCTGGTCGGCCCCCATGCTCCCACCGAACGTCCGCTGGAACAGGTCCGCCATGTCGTCGCGGAACGCCGTCCGAGAGGCGGTGTTGTCCCACGCACGGGCGCCGGGGGGCGAGTTGGGGTGGAACGGGACCAGCATCTCGTCCTGCTGGCGGGCGAAGACGTCGGCGAGGTCGTTGTTGAGCGTGCCGGGCCCCGGACTCGGCACGGGTGAGGGGTCGGGCTCGGGGCGCGGTGTCGGGGGTGCGTCCGGGTCGACCTTGGGCGGAGGGACGGGGTCGAGCGGGAGGTCGTTCTTGATCGGAGCGGGGACCGGGTCGGGTACGGGAGCACCCTTGATCGGAGTGGGCAGGGGGTCCGGCAGCGCGCGCAGGTCGTCGATGTTCCTGACGAAGACCTCGGTGAAGCCGTTCTTGAAGTACGCTCCGAGGCCTCCGGAGATCCCCGCCGAGATGAGGCCCTCGATCACGGCCCCCACGTGCGCCTCGCGTTGGAGGTCCTTGTCGAACTCGTCCCGCTCGCCGTTGGCGATCTGGACGCGCTGGATCAACTCGCCGAAGCTCGCGAAGACGTGGCTGACGATCTGGTGGCTGGGTACGGTGAACGCCAACCATGCGAGGAGCCGTCTGATCGCCAGACTCCGGATCGCCTTGAAGACGGGGATCCATGACAAGGACGCGCCGAAGGTGAACTTGGCCGTCGCGATGGCCCAGGCGATCTCGGCGATGAGCTGGGCAAGCTGCACCCAGACCATCGACACCATGTAGTCGACGTTGGCCGCCGCCTTGCGCAGTTCCCCCGAGAGCATCCGGCTGGTGCTCGCGGCCTTGCCGATGTAGTCCTTGTCCCCGCTGGTGAAGGCGGCCAGGGATCGGTCGTAGTGGTCGGAGGCCGCGCCGCCGAAGTTGCGCCTTACCCGGGACCGGGTCGTGTCCATGACGTCGACGAGCTCGCCGGTCAGCTGGCCGGAGAGACGGTCGTAGACCTCCGATACCGCACGCATGCTCGCGGGGCTGGCGCGCGGCAGGTCGATGCCCAGGATGACCTTGACGGCGTTGTGCGCCGACTTGCTCATGTCGCGAGGGTCGAAATTCATACCCGACTCCCCCTGACGCCACGTGACTCTGAAGCGACGGTAACGGTAGCACCACGGGAAGGTGAGGTAGGGGCGGGGTCTCACGGGCCTCCCGTTCTCGTCTCGTCACATGAGCATGACGTCGCGGAGGGTTCGCGCGTGGCGCGGTGAAGGGGGCGGCGTGTTCGGTGTCACTCTCCGATGCGCGGACCGTCGCTCGGAGTACCGCCGTCCGAAGGAGCGGCGCGGACCGCGGTGCGCGTGTGATTTCTTGTGCCGAAGCCCCGATGATGTGGGGTTATGTCTGCCGGATGGCATGTTTCGGAACCGATCGGACCGGATGATGGAGGTCGCCCTCTCCACGCCGTGGCAGGTTTCGGCTCCCCATGACATCCGTTTTGTTGCGTGTTTTTCACCTGCTGGAGGGTTGTTGGGTTTCGCGTGGGCCGTCTAGGCTCACGGCTGACACAAGCAACAAAACACACGGAAAACCACATTCTGTCTGTTTCGCCGCTTCCGCTCCTGTTCCACGGGCGGAGCTCGCCCCCGCCCCGGCACGCGGAGTACATGGAAGGGACCAGGCCGCAATGACTTCCGGCTTTCCCCGTGCGACGGTCTTCTCCGCCGTTCTCCTCCTCTGCCTCACCGGTTGCGCGAACGGCGCCCCGGAGACTGATGAAGCCCCCGACGCCGCCTCCTCCTCCGGAGACGAGGAGGTGGCCCTGGCCGCCTACACCGGGATGTGGGACGCCGTGGTGGCGGCCTCCCACGGGGACGAGGAGGCCTCGCGCGCCCTCGACGACCACGCAGTCGGAAGCGCGCGCGAACTCATGCGCACGGCTCTGGCCGAGGCGGCCGCCGGCGGCGAGACCGAGGGGGAACCCGCCTTGGACCCCACCATCGACATCGAGGGCCCCGAACGCGCGGTGGTCGACGACTGCGTCGACGACTCCGCCTGGGGAACCGGCGGGACCGGGGGAACGGCGGGGCCACGACGCGTGGACGCCACGCTCATTCACGACGGACTCGCCTGGCGCGTGTCCGAACTGCGCATCTGGGAGGCCGGATCATGTTGAGACCACTACCCCCCGCGGCGGCCACGGCCGCCGCCGTGCTGGTGCTCGCCACCGTGAGCGCCGCATCACCCGCACACGCCGACGACGGCTCCTTCCTCGGCAGTGTCGAGTGCGGGAGCTCCGGCGGCAACGGCTGCCAGATCCGGTTGCAGTGGCTGCTGGAACACGGTGGGGTCCCGGGCACACCCGGATCCGGCGGGACCGGCGGCGCCGACGCCGGCACCGGAGCGAGCGAATACGACCACGTCGATTGGGACGCCATCGACTGGAACGACATCGGCGTCGACTGGGAGAACGACATCGACTGGGGCGCCATGGACTGGGACGCCATCTTCGCCGACCCGGAAGAGGGCGAGGAGGGCACCGACCCCTTCGCGACGCTGGAGGAGGCCATGGCCTCCTTCGAACTCCCCGAACCGACGATCGCCACCTCCCCGGGCACCGACTCCCTGATCCTGGTCAACGCGCCGCTGTGGCTGTGGGTCGAACCCGAGGGGTGGGACGCCGAATCCGTCTCCGCCGAACTCGACTCCACGTCCCTGACCGTGACGGCGGCCCCCGTGCGCACCGTCTGGAGCATGGGCGACGGCACCACCGTGGAGTGCGAGGGCCCCGGCACGCCGTTCGACGCGTCGGTGCACGAGGCCGACTCCGCGTCTCCGGACTGCGGGCACGTCTACACCTCCGCCTCCGACACCTCCGACGCGAAGGGCGAGGCCACCCGAACGGTCACCGTCCACGTGCTCTGGGACACCGAGTGGAGCCTCTCCAACGGTGACAGCGGCGCTCTGGACGGACTCGTCAGCACCTCCGAGGTCGACCTCACCGTCCGTGAATCCCACGGACTGGTCACGGACACCCAGTGACCACGGACACCTGGTAACACCGAGAAGAACTGAGACAGACGTGGTCGAGACGACGACGGCCCCGCCCCTCCGGGCGGGGCGCCCCGCGCAACAACCCCCCACCGTACGGCTCTCCGGCGGAGGCCCCAAGCGCTGGCGCTGGCTGGTCCTGGCGCTGACCCTGACGACGGCGGGCGCGCTCGGCGGGGTCCTCGCCCTGGAACGCCTCGACGACCGGACCGGGGTCGTGGTCGCCGACGAGGATCTGTCCGCCGGCCACGTCCTCACCCTTTCCGACCTGCGCGTATCCGAGATGACCATCTCCTCCGACATCTCCTTCGTGGACGCCGGACGCATGGAGGAGATCGTCGGGCAGACCCTCACCCTGCCCGTGGTCGAAGGAGGTGTCGTCCCCGAGGCCGGGCTCGGAAGTGACGCGGAGTTCCCCGAGGCCGACCGGGCCCTGGTCGGCGCCACCCTCCAGCCCGGGCGTTTCCCCGCATCCCTGGGCGCGGGCGCCAACGTCTCGGTGATCGTCGGTGGCGGCGAGGAGACCGAGGAGGGCGCACCTCAGGCCTACCTCGCCCTGGTGCGCACCCTCACCCCCGACCCCGGGGTCGAGGGCGCCGTCAACGCCGAACTGCTGGTCTCCTCCGCCGACGCCGCGCGCATCGCCGACGCGGCGGCGGCCGGGCGGATCAGCCTCGTCCAGGTCCACCCGCGCGGAGGGCAATGATGACCCGCACGGTCGCCCTCTTCTCCCTGGGCGGATCCCCGGGCGTGACCAGCGTGGGCATGGCCCTGGCCGGGGCCTGGCCGGGGGAGGAGCCCGGGATCCTGATGGAAGCCGACCCCGCCGGTGGCGCGCTCTCCGTCTGGCGGCGCGTCCCCACCGAACCCGGACTCACCAGTCTCGCCGCCGCCCTACGCCGGGGCAGCGCCGACCTGGAGGAACACACCCAGACCCTGCCCGGCGGCCTGCGGGTCTGCCCGGCGCCGGTGACCGGCGAACCGGCCGAGGGCGCGGTGCGTCTGCTGGGCCGTCAACCGCTGTCGTTCTCCACCATGGCCGCGCCGGTCGTCGTCGTGGACCTGGGGCGCCTGACCACCTCCTCCCCGGCCCACGCCCTCGCCGCGCGGGCCGACCACACCGTGCTCGTGGTCTCCGAAGGGCTCACCGAACTGCGTCGCGCCCGTGAGCACCTGCTCTCGCCGACCTTCCCCGTCCGCGACCTGCGCGTGGTCGTCTCGGGTGGCAGGGGCGGCGTGGGCGAGATCGCGGACGCCCTCGGCCCGGCCGTGTGGGGACGCGTCCCCGCCGATGACCGCTCGGCCCGGTTCCTACGGGGTGAGGGCGACCTCGCCCGTCCTCGGCGCCGCCCCCTGTTCAAGGCGGTCGGCGCCCTGGCGACGGAACTCGACGCCACCGAACCGGAGCAGCCGTCGCCTTCCGTGCCGCGGGCACCGGAGGTGACGGTATGAGCCACCCCGACGACATCGGCGTGTCCGACCTCGATCGTTTCCTCGACCCGGAGGCCGGCCGGAACGAGGCCCGATGGGTCGCCTACGTGTCCGCCGAGACCGCCAGGCGCATCACCGACGAGACACGCGGCGAGGACCCCGACACCCCGGCCGAGCACCGCGCCCGAGCCGACCGGATCATCGCCAACATCCTCGACGAGGAGGCCCGCGCGGCCCTGGCCCGGGGCCGCGCACTGCTGGCCCCCGAGACCGAGTCGGCCATCGCCGCCGCCTCGCTCGCCCAGGTCACCGGGGTGGGACCCCTCCAGCCCCTGCTCGACGACCCCGAGATCGAGAACATCAACATCAACGGTGTGGACGCCTGGGTGCGCCTCGCCGACGGCACCCGACGCCTGCACGCGAACCTGTTCGACGACGTCGAGGACGTCGTGGTCCTGGTCCGCCGACTGGCCGCCGAGTCCGCCAGCGGCGAACGCCGCTTCGACCCGGGCGCGCCCATCCTCGACCTCCAACTCCCGGGCGGCGAGCGCCTCAACGCGGTCATGGCGGTCTCCCGGCAGCCGTCGGTGTCGATCCGCCGGCACCGGCACACGCATTCGTCGCTGCGCCGACTGGAGAAACTCGGCACCCTCGACCCGGCACTGGTCTCCCTGTTCCGGGCCGCCGTCGCCGCGCGCCGCAACATGGTCGTCACCGGGGGCACCGGCGCGGGCAAGACGACACTGCTGCGCGCCCTCGCCTCGGAGATCGAGCCGACCGAACGCCTGGTCACCATCGAGGACGTCTTCGAACTGGGCCTGGACAAGGACCGCGAGGCCCACCCGGACTGCGTGGCGCTGCAGTCCCGCCCCGCCAACATCGAGGGCGTCGGCGAGATCACCATCGCCGACCTGGTCCGCACCGCGCTGCGCATGTCACCCGACCGCGTCATCGTCGGAGAGACGCGGGGCAGCGAGACCGTCCCCCTGCTCAACGCCATGAGCCAGGGCAACGACGGCAGCCTCACCACGCTGCACGCGGCCGGCTCCGCGGGCGCCTTCACCAAACTGGGCGCCTACGCCGCCCAGTCCGCCGAACGTCTGCCATTGGAGGCCACCGCCTCCCTGGTGGCGTCGGCGGTGCACCTGGTCGTGCACGTGTCGGCCCTGCCCACCGGCGAACGCAGGGTCACCAGCGTCCGCGAGGTCGTGGGCGCGGAGGGGCAGAACGTGGTCTCCAACGAGATCTACCGCTACTCCTCGCGCCAGGGCCGCCTGGACGCCGCCCCGCCCAGCCCCGACACCCTCGACGTGCTCGTGGACCACGGCTTCGACCCCCAGACCCTGCTCGCGCGGACGGCGGGGTGGGGCCGGTGAACACGCTCCTGCTCGCCACCGCCGGCGGCGTCGTCGGCCTCGGTGTGTTCCTGCTGTGCTTCTGGGCGGCTCCACTCCTGGCCGAGCGTGCCCGTGACCGCAGACCCCTTCGGCTCCCGCGCCCGGGCAAGGTCGTCTTCGCGGTCGCCGCCGGGGTGGGCGCCTGGTTCCTCACCGGCTGGCCCGTGGCCGGGGTGCTGGCCGCCGCCGGGCTCTGGTGGGCCCCGCGACTCTTCGGTGGCGACGCCGAACACAAGGAACAGGTCGAAGGGGTCGAGGCGGTCGCCGCCTGGACCGAGATGCTCCGCGACCTCATGGCCGGCTCCTCGGGCCTGCACCAGGCGATCGCGGCCACCGCGCCCATCGCCCCCGAACCACTGCGCGAGGCCGTCCACCGGCTCGCCGACGACATGCGCGGCGGCCGTGAACCCCAGGAGGCGCTGCACGTCTTCGCCGAGACCGTGGACAACCCCACCGGTGACCTGGTCGCCTCGGCCCTGTCCATGTCGGCCACCCGCCACGCCACCGACCTGGGCGTCCTGCTCGGAGCGCTGGCCGAGTCCGCCCGCGACCAGGCGGCGATGCTGGTCAAGGTGTCCGCGAGCCGGGCGCGGCTGCGCACCTCATCGCGCATCATCATGGGCGCCACGCTCGGGATGGGGGCGTTCCTGCTCCTGTTCAACCCCGAGTACCTCGCGCCGTTCGACGGGTTCCTCGGCCAGACGGTACTGGCGGGCATCGGTGCCCTGTGGGCCACCGCCGTGGTGTGGATGACGCGGATGTCCCGCTTCTCCCTCGGCCCGCGCGTCCTCGCCCCCGACCCGGCCAAGGAGGCCGCCCTGTGAACCCCGTGACCGCGGCGGCCCTGGCGGGCGCCGCACTGGGCCTGGCGCTGTGGGCGCTGGCGGCGGCCCGCTGGGCCCGGCCGAGCCTGGCCGAACGTCTGAGCGACCCCGAACCGACCCCCGTGGAAAGACCACGTCGACACGAGGACGGGTTCCTCTCCCGAATCGGTCGAGTGGGCGTCCCCCTGCTGCGGGCGGCGGGACTCCCCGGCCCCCGGGCCGTACGGAATCTGCGCGTGTGCGACCGGGCTGCGGGCGGCTACCTCGCGGAGAAGGTGTCCGGGGTCGTGGTGGGCCTGGTCTTCCCCCCGCTGGTCGGCATGCTCCTGGCCTCCTTCGGCGTACTGCCCCCGACCTTCGTCTCCCTGCTGTCGTGGGCCGGCTTCCTCGTGCTCATGTGGTTCGCCCCGGACCTGTCCCTCAACGACGAGGCGACCAAGCGCCGAGAGGAGATGCGCCGCACCCTGTCGGGCTTCGCCGACCTGGTGGTGGTCTCCCTCGCCGGGGGCGCCGGGGTCAGCGGAGCCCTCACCGACGCCTCCGCGCACGGCGGGGGATGGGCGATGACCGCCATTCGCGACGCACTACGGGAAGCGTCCCTCACCCGGACCCCGGCCTGGCGGATCCTGCGCGACCTCGGGGAACGGTACGACACCCCCGAGTTCGCCGAACTGTCGGCGAGCCTGCACCTGGCCGGCGCCGACGGCGCCCGGGTGCGCGGCTCCCTGGCGGCCAAGGCCAAGACCCTGCGCGTGCAGTTCCTCGCCGAGATGGAGGCCACCGCCCAGTCCGCGACCGAACGGATGAGCCTGCCCGTCGTCCTGCTGTTCACCGGGTTCCTGGTCCTGCTGGGATACCCGGCCATGAGCCTCATCCTCTTCCAAACCTGACCCGCTCACCTGGAGAAGCACCATGCAAGACCTGTACGTCCGCATCCTCGCCGCGCTGACCCCGCCCAAGGACGACGGTGGCTACTCGACCGAGACCGTCATCATCACCGCGGTGCTCGTCGGTATCGCCCTCGCCGCGGTCGCTGCCATCGGCAAGGTCGCCACCGAGCAGATCGCCCTCATCGGCGGCGGCGAGTAGGAGCCACCGTTGCGTCAGTACGAAGACGACCGAGGCAGCGCCGAGCTGGCGATCGCCGCCCCCGCGCTCCTGCTCCTGGTGATGCTGGTCGTCCAGGCCGCCCTGTGGACGCACGGCGAACACGTCGCGGCCGACCTCGCGCGGCGCACCGCCGAACAGGCGCGCACCGTGGAAGGGGCCGCGACGGCGGCCCCGGCCGCCGGAACGGTCCTACGGGACGTCGACGTCTCCGTCGATCGCGGCACAGAGGAGGTCAGAGTCACCGTGACCGGTACCGTCCCCAGCCTCGTACCGGGGGCGACCTGGTCTGTGGAACACGTGTCGGTCGCCCCTGTCGAACGCTTCGTCCCCGGAGGTGCCACACCGTGAGGAACCGTGACCGGGGCTCCGCGTCGGTGGAACTCGCCATCGTCACACCCGCCCTGCTGCTCTTCGCGATGCTGATGATCTTCGCCGGGCGCACCGTCGACGCGGGCACCACCGTCGACGAGGTCGCCCACGCCGCCGCCCGAGCGGCCTCCCTGGAACGCACCCCCGGGGAGGCCTCGGCGGTGGCGACCACCATCGCATCCGCGACGCTTCGGGAACAGGGGTTGGCCTGCTCCGACCACGCGACCAACGTCGACCACGGTGGTCTCGCCGCCGGTGGGGCTGTCTCGGTGACCGTGACCTGCACGGTGAGCTTCTCCGACCTGCTCGGGGTCGCCTTCCCCGGCAGCCGCAGCATCGAGGGCGACGCCACCGTCGCTATCGACACCTTCCGGGGGACCCCATGAACACCGCCACGACGCGGGACGACCGCGGCCAGGTGAGCGCCTTCGTCGTGATCATGGCGCTCGCCTTCCTCCTGTGCCTCGGACTCGTCTACGAAGGCGGGGAACTGCTCCAGACCCGCCGCCAGACCGCGACGCTGGCCCAGGAGGCAGCCCGCGTGGGCGCCCAACAACTCGATTGGGAGACCTACCGGGAGGGCGCCGAGGAGGTACCGCTGGACGCCGCCGCGGCGGCCTCGGCGGCCCAGGCCTTCCTCGGCTCCGCCGGAGCCGACGGCACCGTCAACGTCAGCGGCGACACCGTGACCGTGACCTGCGCCTTGCCCTACTCGTTCAGTCTGCTCCCCGCCGGCTCGACCACCGTCGAGACCACGGCCACCGCACGCCCCCACACGCAGTCCACCCCTTGACCCTCGTGAGGCGGAGATGCATCCATTGAGCCGGCTCTGCGCGGTCGCGTTCGCGCTCGCCTTCCTGATCGGCCTTCCCTACGTACTGCTCTGGCACGTGACCTGGCCCGAGCCGCCCGCCTCCTGGGAGGTGGCCCTGGCGCACCTGCGCGGATGGCGGACCCCACCGGGTGTGCTCACCGCCGCGCTGATCACGGCCCTGTGGGCGCTGTGGGGACTGTTCGCGCTGGCGATCATGGCCGAGGCCGTGGCGCGGCTGCGCGGCGTCACCCTGCGCCTGCGCCCGCTCGGCCCACTCCAGGCGATCGCCGCCACGGCCGTCGCGGCCACCGCGGTCACCCCCGCCGTCGCGTTCGCCGACACCGTCGCCCCGGCGGAGCAGAGCGAGGACGAGGACGAGGCACCCGAGGCCGCCCAGGACGACGCCGAACAGGCGCCCGTCGAACGGACCCGCACCGTCAGCGGGTTCGAACTGGGGTCCGCGGAGCTGACCGAACGGATGCGCCAGGACCTGGCGCCCACCGTCGAGATGCTCGGAGACCACTGGGACCCGAACGTTCCCGTCCGGATCACCGGTCACACCGACCCCAGTGGCGACGCCGAACGCAACCAGGAACTGTCCGAGGAACGGGCCCGGGCGCTCGCCGAGCACCTGACGGAGTCCCTGGGCGAGAACGCCCCCGACACCGAGGTCACCGGAAAGGGGTCCGACCAGGAGATCGAGGGACCGGCGCAGACCCAACGTCGAGTCGAGATCGCCTACACCCTGGCACCGACCCCGCCCCCGGCCCCGGCACCCGAATCGCAGGGACAGGGCCAGGCCGCGCAGACAGCGGAGGAAGAGGGCGATCGGCCCGTCGTCACCATGGACAACACCTCCGCCGTCACCGATGAGGACGGACCCCGAGTCGTCGTCGTGGAGATCCCGGACGGCGGCATCGCCGCGACCGTGGCCTTCGCCGGTCTGGCCGGGGGCTACCTGCTGGGTAAGCGGGGCTCCTTCGTCCCGAGGATGGCGCTCAGCCTGCCCCGGCCGCGGCTGCGCGCCGGCCGCCCGCGTCGCCTGGCGCTTCCGGCCCCGCCCGAGCGCCCCGAGCCCACCGACGAGATCCACGAGCGCGTGACCCTGGAACTGGACCACGTCCCCGGCCTGGGCCTCATCGGCAAGGGCGCCGACGCAGCGGTCCGCCGCCTCATCGTCAACGCCCTGGACCCGACCGAACCCCTCGCCGTGCGCGTCCTGATCACCGAGCCCGAGGCGACCCGGTTGCTCGGCGAGGCCGGCCGGGACCTGCTGCGCGATCGGCCGTGCGAGCCGGTCACCATGGTGCCCACGATGGAGGACGCGTTGGCGTTCCTTGCCTCGGAGCTGCACGCCATGGACACGCGGGAGCGGGCACCCCTCGCCCTGATCGCCTCCCCCGACCCCCGACACGAGCACGCTCTGTCCGGATTGTTGCTGCACGGACAGCACCGTGGCGTCACCGCGGTCATCCTGGGCAGCTGGCCACTGGGCGGCAACTGCGTGGTCGACGCCGACGGGCTGATCTCGCAGACCAGCCAGCCGCTCTCCACCCTGTTCCACTGTTCCTGGGCGGGATCGACCTCGGAGAAGGTCCGCGAGGCCGTCGTCACCTACCACGAGGCGGACCACGCGCTGTCGGAGCGGACGGAACGACCGTCCTCACGCCGTGACACCGAGGCGTGGGAGGCGGAACGTGACCGTCCGGTGCTCGTCGCCGAGGACTGGGCCGATGACGACGCGTTCACGCCGGTGGGTGATGACGCCGTTTGGGAGCGGCTCACCCGGGCCTGGGACGAGGACCCCGATTCGTTCGCCGCCGATGACGATGCCGACGCCGCTGAGGAAGCCGTCGAGATCGATCGTGACGTCGAGGACGGGCAGCGGAGCGCTCCCGATGACGGTGCCGCCATCGGTGCCGCCTTCGGTGCCCTCCAGGACGGGGACGTCGGCGCCCACAGGGTGGCCACGGTCGACGACCACGACGACTCCTGGTGGGACGAGACCCCGGTGTCCGCGGCCGCCGAGACCGAGCAGACGGGGAAGGCCGAGCAGACGGGGAAGGCCGAGGAGCGGGACGCAGAGGAACACGGCGACCCGGACCAACCCGAGAACCCGCGGACCCTCGCACCGGAACGGGACACCGACGCCACCTCCGTGCCCGACACCGAGGGTGGGGATCAGACCGTCGTCCCCACCACGGAGGACCCCTTCGCCGCCCTGACCGGGGACGCTCCCGAACGCGAGGTCGCCAAGGTCGAGCCCCTCACCGAAGACCCGCCCGGTCCCACCGGCGAAGCCACCCGTGCGGACGCGGGAATCGCCGATCACGTGGCCGTTCCGACCAAGGACTCCACCCGTTGGGAGGAGGCGCCCACCCCGAAGGCCCGGGAGGACAAGGAGGTCCGCTTCGAGCGCGTACCCGGACGCAAGGCCGGACGGGTCCGTGTCGTCCGGGTGGATCGGCCGACGTCTCCGGAACCGGTGGAGCGATCGGCCCGCGGACCCGTGCGTCCCCGCGCGACCCGGCAACCCCTCCAGGACACCGGTGCGGCCCGGCCGGCCTCGCAGCAGGCCCGCGTCACCGTCGCCGCACCGGCCCTGCCCGGACATGTGGCCGATGACCAGACCGCGCTCTCCGACCGCCCCCAACCGGCCAAACCGCGCAAGGCGGGCCGAGGGAGAACGTCGCGGCCTCGAACGGAGGACTGAGTACGGGCCACCGGACCCCGCCCGATGACGTGAGTGGTCCCCGCTCCCGCGTGGGACCACTCACGTGACTCGTTCACGCCGCGTCAGCGTCGGCCACCGCCGGAACCCGTGGAGACGCCCAGGTCGTTGCTCACGTCGATGGCGCCCTCCTCGGAGACCTGGTAGTTACGGGCCGAGCGCAGCACCTGGTCGGCGGTGCGGTCGAAGGCGATGACCAGCGTCTCACCGAGCTTGTCCAGCATCTCCACCTGGGGCAGCAGGTTCTTTTCGAGCGAGTCCGCGATCTCGTCGCCGGGCTCCCAGATCGTGCTCACGTCGCCACGGTCCGAGGCGAGGTAGGAGAACGCCTGCCGGATGATCTCCCCCGGTTCGCGCAGGGCCTCTCCGGCTCGGGCCATCTCCTCCGGGTGCACTGTCAGGTTGTCGTTCGCCATCATCGTCCCCTGCCGTGTGTGGGGCCGTCCCCGCGGGGGTCGGCACGTCCGTGCTTCCCCCACGTTCTAGCGGCGGGCGGTGAAGGGAACGTGTGGGCCCGTTGACGGCCGGATGTACACGAGGGACACTCGTCAGCCGTTCGGGGGGACGTTCAGGGCGCCGTGGAACTCGGCGTTCAGCTCCTCCTGCCGGGATGGCCGATCCTCGCCGGTCGTTTCGGGTTCCTCGGCGGTGGGGACGGTCTCCGTCTCCCCGCCCTCGGTGGCGGTGGGGACGCCGGGGGTGTGCGGCGGGGGGACGACCGGTGCGTGGGGGTGCTCCTGGTGGGCGGCCGGTTCCGTCTGGACGGGGAAGCGAGGAACCCCGTCGGAATCTCGTTGACCCGGGGGACGCGCGGGCGCGGGGGAGGACGCCGTCTCGTGTGCGGTTGATTCCCGGGCCCGCCCATCGGATGTTCTCGGCGTTCGGGTGTCCTTCGCCGTGGGGGCGTTCCGTGCCGGGTCGGTCGCTCGGGTGATGGTGTCGATGTCGTCGTTGGCGTATGGGGCTCTTGACGCCGGTGCGTCGATGGGTGTGTCGGCGGGTGTGGGGTGTGGGGGCATGTCGTAGAGGCCGGCGACCGGGACGCGGTCGGGTTCGGTGTGCCTGGTTTGTCGGTGATCGGTGGTGGGCGCGCTGTCGGTCGTCGCCCGCGACCCGGTGTTCTCCGCTGCCGGACCGGGAGCGGTCGGTGGGGTGCGTGGCGCGGCGCTGTCGGTATTGACGTCGACGTCGACGTCGGGGGAGGGTCCCCTCGGTGCGGGTGCGCTGTGGGACGTTTCCCCCGTACCGGTGGTCTGAGTCGGAGGGGTGCCCCTCGTCGCCGGCGCGGGTTGAGACGCTCGCAGGTCGCGCAATGCGTCGACCAGAGCCCGCATCGCGGAGTTACGGGCCGTGTTCGTTCTGCCGAATTCTTCCTCCAGCCTCTGGTATTCGTTCTGGTGATGCCTCCGGCGGGAATTGTCACGGACCTCGGGGGCATCGAACCGGCCGACGAAGGAGAAGAGTTTCCCACGCGCCTTGAAGTAGGCCGCGTCCGCATCACTGAATCGCTTCTCCGCTTGCGCGTACCTCTTGATCTGCGGGGACTCGGTCGTCAGACCCCAAGCCCGCGCCTGATCGGCGTCGACCCAGCGCAGTATCGAGGCCTCGGCATGCCCTCCACGGGCAGTGGCCGTGCCTTCCTCGCCTTCGGCCCAAATGGCCCACACGGCCGGCACACGGACGAGGAACATGCGTTTGGTCCCCGGGCCGCTCGCCTCGGCCCCGTGCCGTTGCCCGGTGGATTTTCCGCCACGAGCACCGCTCAAGTCCGCGGACTCGGATTGCAAGTTCTCACGTATACGGTCCGCCGACTGTCCGCTCTGCGTTGCTTCGATGCCGAGACCGGCGTTTTTCGCCATCTGTTCCGTCGTGCCCTGCGATTGCCGCCCACCCTCTTGATCCGAGTCACGGGACCGGCTCTCGTTGCTCACCCCTTCGATCCTGGCGGACCCGGTGTCGATCAGGGTCCGCACCTTGACCACGGACTTCTCGAACTCGGCCAGCACGGTGGGCTCGTGCGTCGCGTCGGGGGTCAACGCCTGAAGGAGTAGTTCGTCCTTGCGTGCGGTGATCCCCGCCGCCCGGTCGATGTCCGAGAACCTGCGATCCAGGTATCGGGTGGCCGACGCGACGTTGGAGACCTCGGTATCGGCGCGCTCGTTCGGTTTCGTCCACCCATGGAGCAGCGCGGTGTTGACCACGGCGGCGTCGAGAAGCGACTTAGCCTCGCCCTGGATCGCGACGGGGATCGCGTCGAGGCCGCCATCACCATCCTGGAAGCCGGTTCCGTCCTGGCCTCTGTTGTTCCTCGACCAGGTGTCGACGTCGAAGGGGGTCTCCTGTGGTCGGTACGACGGCGCGGGGACAGGAGCATCCCCCGTGGCCCTCGTCTCCAGGTAGGGCAGAGGGTAGACGCTCTCCTGCCGGAGGTCGTCGACCTGTTCGGTGTAGGCACGATCGCCGATGGTCAACGTCGCGGCCACGGTGGTCGGGGTGGTGACCGTGGCGTAGGGGGAGAAGAG
Source organism: Nocardiopsis sp. NPDC006832 (assembly GCF_040635885.1). NCBI lineage: Bacteria > Bacillati > Actinomycetota > Actinomycetes > Streptosporangiales > Nocardiopsidaceae > Nocardiopsis > Nocardiopsis sp. NPDC006832. The sequence continues at coordinate 52,119 of NZ_JBEYLC010000016.1, forward strand.
CACACGTTCCTGTGTCAGCTCGCGCGCGAAGCCCTGGGAATCCGACTGCTCGGTGCGCGACTGCTGCCGGAACGCGGGGGTGCCGCCCGCACTGATGGCTCCGGTGTCCCGCCCGGTCGCCGGGTCGTGCTCGTTTCCGATCGGTCCGAGCAGACCGAACGCTCCGCCGGTGCCATTGCCGCGGATTTTGGTGTTGGTCTGGGTATCACCGGTCGATGTGATGTTGCGGTCGACGTACTCGATCAGCCCGCCGAGATGGTCGACGTTGGAAGGGCCGCGCTGGACATCGAAGTTGAGCGTCGCGGTGCGGGAATGGTTGTGGAACCGTGGTCCGATGGGTTTCACCCGCACCTCCAGCCCTATTCGGTTACCGCTGACATGCCTGTTCAACGCCTTGATGACGTCCTCGCGGGAATTGACGGTCAACTCCCACCCGTCCGACCGTATTCGCTGATTCAGCCGGTCGAGCAGGGAATCCACCTGAAGGGGACGCGAGTCGAGCCCCTTCCCCATCAGGTCCGGCTTGGTGACGAGATCGGCCGGCGGCGCCGTGGGCGGCGGCCGCGTACCGAGCTCGAACGTCCCGTCGGGCCGCCAGGTGATGGCGTCGTGGACGAGCCCTCGCGCGAACACCCACAGCTCGGGGACCATCACCTTCTGGGCGTCCCGCACCGGCACCTGCCAACCCGTGTGCCGATGCTCCCCAGGGGACCGCGGGAAGGTGACGATGAAGTCGATGTCCTGCTTGTGCTCGGTCGCCTGGAGGATCACGCCGCCCGTGATGAACTCGAAGGAGGCACCGGTGAACTTGACCTCCCGACGGTTCCGGTACGACACCGAGGACGATTCCCCCTCTGCGTGCCCGTGGAAGGTGTGCCGCGTTTCCAGCCCGGGTTGGACGATGGGATAGTCGTTTCCGCGCTGGGCCTGGCCGGGGGTCTCGGCCGTTTCCTGGAAGTTGAAGACACCCCGGGCCGCGATCGAGATCGTCGTCGTGTTCTCGTGGGAGAGCCCCGATCCGAAGGAGACCTCCCGCGTCTGGTTGGATTCCAACGTGGCGGACCCACGCAGGGCGGCCGACGCGACGTAGGTGGGCACGTACCAGGTCACGGTGGTCGGCCTGGTGCGTTGCCATGCGAGGCCGTCGTCGAGCTGGGTCCGGAAGCGGTCGCCCGTCCCGCGTAGGAAGCCGGGGGAGGCCGCCAGTGTCTGCGAGGAGACATGGGCGGCGACGATGGCCGTGCTGCCGTCCCGCGAGTCGACCGACCGCGAGAACGACCAGTGGTCATGGTCCATGGCCTCGAAGGTGAGGGACGCCACGGTGATGACGTTTCCGTCGCGGTGGAAGAGGGCGGAGTCGAAGGCCTGGACCGTGCCGAACGTATCCGCCAGCAGTCGCGCCAGTGGGGTGCGTTGGATGGCCAGGGGCTCAGGGGCGCCATCGTCCCGCTGAGGGGGTCGGACCGCCGTGTCGTTCCCGTTGTTCCGCCGACCGCTCCCCTCCTGCTGTCCTGCCGGGGGCTCGGTGTCCCGGGGGGTGTTCGTGGTGGTCGTGGTCCCGTCGGTCGTTCGTGGTGGGTTCCGGCTCTCGGTGCGCGGCGTGGCCTCCTCGGGCTCGGCCTCCTCCACCACCGTCTCCAACCCGTACTGGGTGGGAGGGAGGACACGCGTGGACGGTGGGGCGGTGTTCACGAAGCCCTCGGGTCCCTGCCCGAAGAGGCGGTGCGCCTCGGCCGGGGGGAGGCTTCGGGGTGGTGTCCCATGCGTGGTCGGCGGGCTGTCGAGCGGAACACGGCGCCCCACCCGGGGCGCGTGCAACTCGACCTGGGCCCGGGGCCGCGATACGGCGGTGCCGGGGTCACCGAAGATCTCGCGCCCCATACGGGGGTCGGCCACCCTCTCGGCCCGTGAAGAGCGCGGAACCAGCCCATCCCTGGGGCCGATCCACGCCGAGAACTCCGCGTTCGCGAAAAGACGGCGACTACCGCTCTTGTCCTTGACGTTGGTCTCGGTGGCCGACGAGATACCGTGTTCGCTCCGCTTCGAATGACGGAAATCAGAGGCCAATCGGATGGTCGGGCCGCCCGATTGGGAAGGGTGACCGAAGGTGTCCAGGCCCTGGTGGACACTGCGCACATTGACGCCGACCCTCCCCTCATTGGTGAGCGAGGTGAACTTGCCCGCCCGTCGGCTCAGACTCGACGACGAACCGGTGGTGGTGCCCGTGTGCGAGGTATCGAGGGCCGTGGCCTCGGAGTAGCCGTTGAACCTGACGCGGGGCCACACGGAGATGTGGTCGGGGACGAACACACGGCGCTCCCTGAACTCGTTGCGCCAAGGGAGTTTCTTCGTCTCGACCAGCTTGACCTCGAACCGCCCCGACAACCAGGCGTTCGGGTCGGAGTGGAAGGACGCGGCGTTCACCTTGGCCAGAAAGTTCTCGGTGTTCTCTCGGGCCTGGCTCTTGTTGCGCCGGTGGCGCCAACCCGCGTGGGAGGTCTCGGGTTTCGGTGTGCCCGGGATGGCCAGGTGCGGCAGGACCAGGCCCGGGTACTCCTGGTCGATCTCGGTGAGGAGCCGGTGAGCGAAGTCCCGGAAGAAGGGGCGTGCAGGATCCCCGGCGTCGCCGCCATTGGGATAGGTCACGTCCCGGACCAAGGCGCCGCCCAGGTGGGTCGTACCCCCGGCTCGGTCCAGGAACGGGTCCTCCGTCTCGGGGATCCTATTCGTGTTCGGTCTGCCCTCGTCGATCCGGCGGACGTCGTCCGCGGTGAGGGCCTCGACCGTGGAGAAGTCGAACAGTGTGGGAGAGGTGTCGTTCTCCATCCACACGGCGATCGTGCGCCGTACCTTGTACACGGCCGTGTCCGTGCTGTGGAACAGGTGCGCGTCCCAGACATCGTCCGATCGGTCCCGGCCGCGTGTCCACACCTTCTGGAAGCGCTCTCGGAAGGCGGGCATCTCCAATCGGACCATGTCACCGGGAAGCCGGGAGATGACACCGGCGGAGAACTCCACGGAGAAGCCCTTGAAGCGGTTGGCGATCAGGCCGGCGCTGCGGGTGAGACGATCGGTCAGCTTGATGTTGAACTTGTTGGGGACGTCGGGGATACGTTCCATGGAGACCGGCAGGGACCGGAACGTGATCGTCTCTGTCCCACCCTCGGCGTCGGGCACGCTCACGGTGCGGGGCTCGCTCGTCATGGTGGGCAGCTGGGGCATGATGACGTCGTCGGAGAACACCGTGAGCACGCCGAATCGGTTCAGCTCGCGGTGTTGTTCCCGCGATCCGGTCTTGCGCTGGGTCACCACGGACGGGGTCTCGCCGTTCCCATGGGTGCGGTGGAGCACCTTGCGGGTCCTGGGAGGGGTGGCGGAGGAATCGAACCCGAGCCGGTCGGCGATCCAGTCGTTCATCGAGGTGGGCGCGGTGTCCGCTTCCGGCCTGGACGTGTCGCCCCGGGTGGGGCGGCGGGTGAGGGAGTCGATCGAGATGGGGTGAGAGTGGGCCAGGAAGCCGCCGTTCCGTCGAAGCTCCCTGTTGGTTCCGGTGTCGTTCGTCGTGGTCTCGGCACCCTCGGTGTGCGGTGCCACGGGCGGTGCCCACGGGTTCGCGAACTCGATGAACGTCGGAAGGTCGTCCGGTGGCTTCAAACCGCCCATCACGACCAGCCGTACCCCCTGTGGAATGGGGGTCGGCTCCAGCACCCTCGGCCCGTTCGCTTGGTTCCCTTCGATCCCCTCGGTCGTGGCGATCGTGGTCGTCGCGGGAGCCGGGTTCCCAGAGGTGTCCTGTTCGGTCCCATCGTCTCCTTCGGTGGGGATGACCGGTGGTGGGTTCGACAGGGTCCCCAGTTCGATTCCGTCGACGCCCTCGGTGGCTGTCGTGGTCGGTGGTGGGTCGCCCGAGGTCTCCGGCCCTGTTGCACCATCCGACCCGGGTGTGCTCGCCACCGGGTCCGGATCTCCCTCGACCCGCCACGTGACCGTCAGGTCGCTGGTGTAGGGCTGCCCCTCGCCGGTCATCTCCGTGCTCAACTGCTGGGTGTGGTTGGTGGCGCCGGACTGCTGTTGAACAGACGAGCCCCGGTAGCCCGACACCTTGCCGCCGAACGAGGGGGCCGGGGCGGCCTCCACGTGGAAGAGGTTGGCGTGGACGCCCACCGCCGGCTGCCGCGTTTTACCGATGAACCCGGATTCGCCCGTCGACGTCTGGGTCTGCTCGTCGTGCAGACCCTTGTAGTTGGCGGTCGGGGCACCCGGTCGAGGTCGTTCGTCTCGACTCCACACGTTTTCGGTGCTCAGACGCAGTGTGTAGGTCCTGCCGTCGGAGGAGGTCTTGCGGACACCCTCGGGGGAGAAGAAACCTCGGGGGTCGGTGGCGAGATGGCCTCGGAAGAAGACGCGGACATCGTCGGGCAGCGGGGACCCCGAGAACGTGGCGAGGACCGCTTCCGGATCGACGCGGACACCGTAGGCCTCGATCCACCGCGACTCGATCAGGTAGTTGAGCCTTGGGCCGTCCGCGCCTCCGGTACGGGAGGGGTCCGCGACCGCCGGCGGCCCCACCGGAGGCGTTACCTGGGGGACGGTGTTCTCGGGCGCTTCGGGCGCTTCGGGCGCTTCGGGCGTGATCGGGAGTGGGGGACCATCGGTCTCGGAGTCGGTTTCCTCGGTCGCACGGCCTTTGCCCTTGGGTTCTCGGATGACGGGTTCCGCCGACTCGGATTCCTCTGTCCCGGATTCCTCGGCGGGGTCGGCCGGGGGGTCGGGGTCGGGCGTCCTGGTCTCGGGCTCCTTTCCCTTGGGTTCCCTGGTTCGGGTTTCCGGGGTCGGAGGTTGCTCTGTCCGAGCGGTCTCGGGTTCCGTGGCCGGAGGGGTCTGCGGTCGTGATTCCTCGGGGTCGGGCGCTCTGGCCTCGGGTTCCTTTCCTTTGGGTTCCCTGGTGCGGGGTTCCCGGGTCTCGGGTCCCCCGGTCGAAGAGCCCTCTGCCCCGGAGACCTCGGATTCCGCCACCGGTGGGACGCTCGTACCGGGAGTCTCCTCGACCACGGGATCCGTCGGTGGGAGCGGTTCCTGCGCACGGTCGTCCGAGTTCCGGAGCGGATCACGGTCGCGGACCGGATTCGATGGACGTGGGGAACCCGTCTCGGAGCCATTCTTGCGGTGAGGGGACGCGACCGGTGGGGGAGTACCCACGGCGTGGATGTCGGACGCGGACGATTCGGCGGGTTCATCCGAGCGAGGTGGGGCGCCATCGCCGACCGGTGCCTTCACATCATCGTCGTCCAGGCCCTCTCCCCGATGGGGCACCGGGGTGTCCTCGCCACCGACGACGTCCCCCTCGACGCCATCGGTCGGAGGTTCTTCCTTCCTCTTTCCCCTGGTCTCCGCAGTGGGATCGGGGGTGGCGGTCTCTTCTTGCCCGATGGGGTCGCCGTCCGGATCGACGGGGGAGGACTCCACGCCCCCCTCATCCTGCTCCTCCCGGATCGGGGTGAGCGGATCGCCGCCCTGCCGGGTGGGCGGTGTGCTCCGGTTCGCCACGTGCCCCTCTGGCCGTTCTCTCCCAAAGGACGGTGGCTCGGCCACGGGTGTGACAGGAGCCGGCGCCGGGGGAACGATCGTGCTCTCCGTTCGCGGCGTGGGCGTCTCGTGCGAGGTGTGCTCCGCCTCTCGTGACGTACCGACCGTCTCCGTGTCGACCGGACCGTCCACCACCTCGGGCGGGTCCGAAGGGGCGGACACGCCCTCGTCCGTCGGCGATTCGAAGCCATCCCTTTGTCCCGCTTCGTACACGCCTTCTCGGGAGGGGCCCGAGCCCGTACCCTCTTGCCGCCCTGACGAAGACGAAGACGCCGGCCCGGTCGCAGGGCCTGAACCGGACGGTTGCGGTACGGGAGCGGCCACCATCGGGGGTGGCACGGGAGCACCCTCGGTACCGCTCTCCTGTAGGTCGCCGTTCAGGGATCGGAAGAACTCCCCGGCGATGCCACCGGCCTCCGACCCGTGGGGTTCGGACCGACCGATCCCTTCGTTCGAAGTTGGAAATTCTCCTTCGGGGTCGGCTTCCGTGAACGTGTCTCGCCTCTCGCCGCCGCGTGATTCGCCTTCGGGCGAGGGTGAGGACGGAGCCTGGGGGGTGTGCTCCTCGAACCCCTCGGGCTCCCCGTGCTCAGGACCCGTGGGCGAAGTGATCGTCTCCGCCTCCGCCTCGGAACGTTCCAGGTCCCCACGAGGTGCCTGCCCGGAGTGCTCCTCGCCGGTCTCCTGCGCGGCGGGCGGTGGCTCCACCACGGTGGTCGGGGGTGCGGGCTCGGCCTCGTGGGTGGGTTCCCCACCCGTGGTGTCGCCTGTGGTGGTGTCGCCGGTGAAGGCATCCTCGTGGCCTGGTTCGGGCGCCGGGGCGGGTTGGGCGTCGGACCGTTCCCGACCGTCCCCGTCGGAGCCGCTCGTGTCGCCGGACCGTGCTGCGGAGTGCTCCCCGCCGCGTCCGACGGGATCGGAACCGGTCCCCGCACGAGGGGCCTCCGCCTCACGCCGGCCGGAGTTCTCGTCCTCCCCCGAACGTGTCTCGGAACCCTGCCCACCCTGGGACGCCTCCCCGCCCCGCGAGGGCTCCGCGTCACCCTGACGCGGTTCTTCCCCGCCCCGGGGGGCACTCTCGCCGCCCTCGGACGCTTCCTCCCCGCTCTCAGACGCCTCTTCCTCAGGCCGGGAGGGTGCCTCACCACCCCGAGACGATTCCTCGCCGCCCGCGCCGTCCTCCCCACCCGGGTGGCCCGACAGGCCGATCGCCGTCGAGTCGTCGCCGCCCCCGCCGTCACTCTCGAAGGACGAGAGGCTCTCTCCGCCGCCTCGCAGACGAGAGGGCCTGAAATCGGGCTCCGGGCCACGGTCGCCGCCCCGCTCCGGGTCGGCCCCCGGCCCCGCACCACCGAACTCCGGTGCCGGTAGGTTGTTCAGGTCACGCAGACCATTGAGGGCGTCGATGCCCTTGAGACCGCCGCTCACGGCCAGATCGTGGACCACCGAGCTGGAGGCCCCGGCGACCGCGGACATGCCCGACGCCTTCCACTCCTGCTCGGGCGAGAACCACAGATTCGTGAGTCCCTCGCCCACGTAACCCTCGAACGCGCCGGAGGCGGCGCCGATGCCCAGGGACATGGCCCGGTCGCGCCAGCGGCTGCCGAAGTCGGCCACGGTGCGGCCGAAGGCCTCCGGCACGTCCCGGGCCAGGTGGTCCCGCGTGCTCTGGGGGAGCGGTGCGGAGCCCAGGACGTCGTCCAGGGAGGACGTCATGCGCGGTGTGTTCCACGTGCGCAGCATCGTCTCGGCGTACTCACGCCCCAGGTTCCGTGCGGCGGCGTCACCGATCGTCTCCCCGAAGTGCTTGGCGAACATGTCGCCGGACCTGTCCACGAACCGCCGGGCGTGGTCCATGCCCACACTCGCGGTGTTGGGCCGTTGGGCCGCGCCGAGGAACTCGTTGGAGTTGCGCGCGAACAGGTTGACCAGGTCGCGATTGAACTCCGGGGTGATGCTTCCGGGCGGCTGTGGGACGTGCCCCGGGGGCCCCTCGGGCCCGTCGCCGGGCTGGTCCCGAGGTGGAGGGGTCGGGGAGGCATCGGGGGTGTCCCGTGGCGTCGGGGTGGCGATCGAGTCGGGGTCCGGCCCCCGTACGGCCGGGCCGGCCGGGGGATCGGGGACGATGTCACGGACGGGTGGTGGGGGCGTCGGCGGATCGGGAAGGTTGTCACCGAAGAGCTTGCCGAGCCGGCCACTGAGGAACAGATCCGCGCCGAACGACAGACCCGCGCTGAGCAGACCTTCGACGAACGCGCCCGCGGCGGCCATTCGGGTGAGCTCCTTGTCCCACTCCTCCCGGTTGCCCTGGTCCATCTGGATCCGCTGGATGAGCAGGTCCATCGTCACGCCGAACATCTGCGCGATGAACAGGTGACTGAGCAGGTTCCACAGCAGTGAGTTGAGGATGCGCCGGATGACCACGCTCTTGATGAACTTGAACACCGGGATCATCTTCAGTGACGCGCCGAAGGTGAACTTGGCCGTCGCGATCGCCCAGGCGATCTCCAACGCCAGTTGGATGAGCTGGCCGATGATCATCCACTTGGCGTACTCGACCTGGTTGGCCGCGTCCTTGGCGTACTGGCGGATCTCCCCGGCCAGCTTGGCGGACTCGCCGACGTAGTCGCGCTCTCCAGCGGTGAACTGGGCCAGGGAGTTCTCGAAGTACTCGGTGGTGCGGCTGTCGAAGGTGCTCTGCACCTTGCGCCGCAGGACCACGATCAAATCGGGAAGCTCGGTGGCGAGGATGTACTCGACGGTCGCGTACGCGTCGGACATGTTCCGCAGACGGTCCTCGTCGACCTTGGGCCACTTGGTCCCGGTGAGCCCGTAGAAGAGATTGGCCAGATCGTCGGGGATCTCCATCCCCATGAGCGCCCTCGCGTCCTACCGCTCCGACTCGGTCAAAGGAACCGGGGGCGCATGGCCCGCCGACGCGATGATCCTAGGGCCACAGGACGCTCGCATCACCGGACCCGAGCGTCCCTTCCCGAACTGTTCGCCGCCCGGTAACCACACCCGCACCGGCCCGTGACCGTCCCAACTCCTGAGGTTCCAGACGTCACAACCCGGTGGAGGCGGCGGTCGGGGACCTCACTGTTGAGATCCCCGACCGCCGCCTCCACCCGGCCCGAGACCACCACGGTCCCGAAATGCTTCGCCTACTCGGAATCCTTTCGGTCCTGGGGTCCGGACGGCGGCGGTTGATACCGCGGGTGGTCCTTGTGCCCGGTCGAACCGGTCCGCGCCGACAGTGTGCCGTGTGTTCCGGTGGTCCGGACCTGCTTGACGTAGGGGTCGCGCAGTACGGGCGGCTCATCGACGGCTTCGGGCTCGACGACGATTTCCGAGGTGTCGTGTTCGTCCTCGTCCTGGCGGCGTTCGTACTCTTCCGGTGGCAGGACCTTCTTCCACCTGCGCATCCGCACCTGCGGCAGCTCTCCGGCGTCCTCCCTCAGGGCTCGATACATCGCGTACATCTGGAAATAGCCCATGATGAAGAACGGCAGGCCGACGAGGACGATGATCTTCTCCAACGCCTCCAGACCACCGGATCCGGAGAAGACCAGCAGGGTCGCGGTCACCACCGAGATGGAGATGGCCCAGAAGATGCGCTGTCCCAACGGGTTGAAGTCCTCGTGGCCATTGGCCATCGTGTCGGCGACCAAGGCCGCGGAGTCCACCGAGGTGATGAAGAAGACGACCACCAGGATGATGGCGATCACCGAGGTGACGCCCACGGCGGGGTAGTGCTCCAAGAACGCGAACAGGGCCCCGGGGACGTCCTCCTGTTCCACGACGCTTTCCACCAGTCCGCCGTCTCCGTGGAGTTCGATGTCGAAGGCGGAGAAACCGAAGACGCCGAACCACAGCACCGAGAAGCCGGCCGGAACGAGGAGCACACCCGAGACGAATCCGCGAATGGTCCGTCCCCTGGAGATGCGGGAGATGAAGATGCCCACGAACGGGGACCAGCTGATCGTCCAGGCCCAGTAGAACACCGTCCAGTCGGCCTGCCATCCGGAATTGGCGAAGGTGTCGTTCCACAGGGCCAGTTCCGGCAGGTTCATCAGGTAACTGCCCAGTGACTCGATGGTGCCCTTGAGCACGAAGAGGGTGGAACCGGTGACCAGGATGAACACCAACATGGCGATGGCCATCCAGATGTTGATGTTGGACAGGATCTTGATTCCGCGGTCCAGCCCCAGGGCGACGGAGATCATCGCGACCCCGCCGACGACGCCGATGATGATCAATTGCCACATGGCGCTCTCGGGGATGCCGAACACCTGGTTGATCCCGCTATTGATCTGCAGGGCGCCCAAGCCGAGAGAGACCGCGATGCCGAAGACCGTTCCGACGATGGCGACGATGTCGATGAATCGGCCGATCGGTCCGTGGATCCCCTCGCCGATGATCGGCTGGAAGATCGAGCTGACACGTGGTGGCAGGTTCCGTTTATGGATGAAGTAGGCGAAGCACAATGCCGGCAGCGTGAAGATGGCCCAGGTGTGCAGGGTGAAGTGATAGAACGTGAAGTTCATCGCGTCCGCCGCGGCACTCGGCGATTCCGGTTCGATGCCCAAAGAGGGTCCCCGCGGAGGGTCGCCGAAATGGCTGATGGGTTCGGCCACACCCCAGAACATCAGGATGCTACCGATGCCTGCGGCGAAGAGCATGGCGAACCACGCAGGTCCGGAGTGTTCGGGAGGCTCGTCGTGTGGTCCCAGTTTCACCCGGCCGAATCGACTCAGGGCGATAAAGATCAAAAATCCCAGAAACAGGGTGAGGCCGAGAATGTAGAACCAGCCGAGGTTGGCGTAAAGCCATTCCGAGGCGACGGTGACGGCCGCGTCGAGCGGCTCGGTGAAGACGATGGTTCCGACAACAAAGGCGATGATCACCGCGGCCGATCCGAAGAAGATCGGGGGTGAGGTACGCAGTCTCATGAAGTCGTGTAGACGGGTCAGCAAGTAATCTCCTCCTCATGCTTGACGCTGACTCAACGGGGTCATGGTCAGGTGACTCGGCCAGAGTACTGTTCCCGCCGACGTATTGCTCATATCAGCGAAACCATGGCGCCCTGTGTCCGTTTTTGGCGTTATGAGAATTACGTCCCGATAATGGTGTCGCGACGTGAAGATAGGAGTACGTCCGGGGGAGTGGCGGAGGGTGAGCACTCTCGCGGGACGTCCGCGGGCCGCCGGTCGGTGATCGACGATCGTTGGGCGCCACACTGAACTTTCGTTGCCCCACGGCGCGCGCACGTGAACGTTCGTCGGGGTCCGCTTCGTCCCCAAGGCGGAGGGTTCGCCGGTTTTCGTTTACTAGGTTGATCGGTGTCGGCGAGTAACCACTCGAACACACGCCGGTCGGAATCAGGGTGGTGGCCACGAGCAGGCTCTTCAGGACGGATCGGCCCGAGGGCCGACCTGGGCGACGACGTGTCCGATGACAGGACCTACCGGGCTCCCATCGGTGAGCCCGGGAAGAACCGACCGCCGCGAGCGGTCAGCACGGCCTCTCCCCGCCAAGCGCGGGGAGAGTAAACAGAAATCCACATTTTGGAGGAGACACATGTCCTTGTCGCAGCGCATCGCCACCGGACTCGCGATCGGAGCGGCGGCCCTGGCCCTCCCGCTCGCCGCGAGCCCCGCGCACGCGGCCGACTGGGAGGTCGTCGGTGGTGGCTTCGATATGCAGGCCGTCTGCCTCATCGATGCTTACAGCTACGTCGTCGAGGAGGACAACAACCACGACTTCACCGAGTACAAGTGCGTGTACAACGGCTCAACCTGGGACGTCTGGGTTCGCTGACCCCGGCCCGCCCCCTGACTCCCCCACACGGTGGTGCCGGATGATTCCGGCCATCCATCGTTGACATGGAGCTTCGCCCCACCGGAGACCCTCCGGTGGGGTCTTTCGCGTCGGGGCGTGAGTGTCGACCACCCGGGGAACGCCGACCCGCACGAACACCCCCGAACCGCCCAACGCCGCGGGCGGTCGACCATAGGGCCGCACTTCCTGGTGCCCCATCGGAGACGAACAGACCGGTAGGCGCCGCGAACCGGTGATGCGCCCTACTTCGCCGTTCGGCGAAGCGTGTCGCAGAGGATGTCGATGGCGCTGATCGCCGCGTCGGTCTCCGGACCCGAATCCTCCAGTCGCCTTCGGAGCCCGGGAAGGGTCTCGTGCAGCTCCTCGGCTCGCAGCGCCGCCGCGTCCCAGAAGGCCGCCGCCCCCCACGCGCCGTCGGTGGAACGGGCCTCGGCCACACGCGCGAACACGTCCGCGACCTCACGCACGACCGCGGCCAGGGCCGTCTGTGATTTCCCGGGGGCGGACAACACCGTCGTCGCCACGAGCGTGCACATCACGGCCACGCCCTCCAAGGGGCCGGCGGCCGCGACCCGCGTCCGGGTCCGTTGGCGCAGATACACCCCTCGGAGGGTGCGGTCAACGATGTCGAGAGCGGCTGATCGAGCCGATTCCAGGTCCGCGATGGCGGTGTGCGTCGAGACGAGCGCGTCCTGTACCTCGCTCTGCGCGTCGTCTCGCCGGTCGGCGACGTGAGCGGTCCTGACCAGCAGGCGGTGTAGATGGAAGACCAGCTCGTGCTCGGCCTGGGAGAGCAGGCGCAGCGGATGGGTGGGGAAGAGCAACTGGCTGAAGACCAGTGCCACGCCCGCGCCCAACGCGGCGTCGAACAGTCTTTGCGGTCCGCCATCCCCTCCGTAGGGGATGGTCACGGTGAGGATGGCGGCGGCCGCGGCCTGTGCGATGGTCACCCGGGCGGCGCCCACCGCGACGGCGACCAGCGTCGCGACCAGGGTCGCCACGACCAGCCCGAGACTGGGCGTGCTGATCAGCCACACCGCCGATGCGCCGACGATGATGCCGATCAGGGTGCCGGTGAGCAGGTTCACCGCCTGTACCCCGCGGACCCCGAAGCCGGTGTTGAGCGCGACCACGGCGGCGATCGGGGCGAAGAACGGATGATGGTCCCCCGCCACCAGCCACTCGGCCAGGATCCAGGCCAGTCCCGCGGCGGCCGACTGCTGGAGCACCGACCAGGCGTTGGTGCGCACCCGATTCCAGGCGGGACGCCAAAAGGACCTGGGTGTCGGACCTGACCGATCGGGTGCGGAACTCATGACCTCACGTATTGTAGACGATCTGATTACTGTGCGTGTTCATGTGGGAGATGTCGGCTACGATGCCTGGTCGGGGTCGGGTCGCATGACGAAGGGGGACGCGATCGTGAAGGTGGAACGGGTCACCGATCCGATCACCGAGCATGGCGAAGGGCCTTGCTGGTCACCGTCCTGGGGCGGGTTGCGCTGGGTCGACATGACCCGCGGTGACGTGTTGGGCCTGACACCCTCCGGCGACGTCTCCCGAAGGCACGTGGACGACGTCGCCGCGGTCGTGCGCCCTCGCGCCGGTGGGGGAACGATCGTGGGCGTGGAACGCGGGGTGGCGCTGTTCGACGATCAGGGCGAGGAACGGCGCCGGGTCGAGATCTGGACCGACCCGGGCATCCGCATGAACGAAGGCGGCTGCGCCCCGGACGGAACCTTCTACTGCGGATCGATGGCCTACGACAAGACACCGGGGACGGCCGCCCTCTACCGCCTCACGCCGGAGCTGGAGGTGACCACCGTGCTTCCCCACGTCACCGTCTCCAACGGCATCGACTGGTCGCCCGATGGCCGATTCGCCTACTACAACGACACCGACACCGGTTGCGTCGCCGTTTTCGACTGGGACTCCGACCGTGGCCTGACCGACCGCCGCGTCCTGGCCCGGATACGGGACGGTGGCCTGCCCGACGGCCTGGTCGTCGACGCGGAGGGCGGCATATGGACCGCGATCGTCAACGCCGGCCAGGTGCACCGCTACACCCCCGACGGTGACCTGGACGAGGTGATCTCGCTACCGGTCCAGAAGGTCACGGCGTGCACCTTCGGTGACGAGGACCTGGGCACCCTCTACATGACCACGTCCCGGGAAGACCTGGAACCGGACGAGGAACCGTTGTCCGGCTCGCTCTTCAAGATCCGCCCCGGCGTCCACGGCCGTCCGGTCCGGGCGTTCGCCGGATAGAGGGAGGTAGGCGACCCTGGTGCCGTCCGGGGAACAACACCGCCCGGCCGCGGGTGGGCGGGCCGAAGAACTCCTCGACGGCGATCGGCTTCGACGGGGCGGTCATGGTGGATCCCTCTGGTCGATGGACGCGAGCACGGTCCACTCAAAACTCCGACGCCGCTTCGGAGTCAAGGCCGTAGGGCATGGCCCGGACCACAGGGCTCGGTGGGGTCAGGACCCGGACGGTCGCCGTTCATGCTCCAACCGCTGTAGGACCTGGCGCAGCACCCGGTGCTGGACGGGTTCGAGGGACTGCTCGTACAGTTCGTCCAGCAGGGCCGAGGCCTTCGGGCCGGGCTCGGGCGTACCGGCCAGCCGCGCTGACAGTGGTTCCAGCCCGGTGACCCAGTCGTCGATCAAGGACACGACCTCGTCGTCCGGGGCGTCGGGGCCGAGGGCGTAGAACCGCGCCGTCAGCGGCTCCAGCCGCTCGATCATCTCCTTGTCCACCCCTGCGAGCAGGGTGGCGAGTCTCGCTGGGCCGTCCTCGCCGAGCAGGTGTCCGATCAGGACCAGCTGTTCGTGTTCGTGTCGGGCCATGTCCTCGGGCACCCCGGACTCGGGGGCGGAGCGCAGCATCGCCAGCTCCGGGGGAAGGTCGGGCGGGGAGCCGCTACTGCGCAGGGCGGCGATGTCGGCCCTTCGGGCGTTGAGTCGTGCGATCTCGGCGGCCGCCTGGCGGTCGAGCTCGTCCAGCAACTCCTCTACCCCCGCCGGATCATCCAGTACCGCCGGCAGTGCGGACAGGGGTACGCCCAGCGCGGTCGACCTCGTGATCCGCAGGAGCCGCACGAGGTCGCTCACGTCGTAGCGCCGGTAGCCACCGGTCGAGCGCGAGGGCTCGGGCAGCAAACCGATCTGGTGGTAATGGCGCAGCGTGCGGACGGTGACGCCGGCCAGTTCGGCGAGTTCACCACTGAGCATCGGATGACTCCTAGGAGTTCGGGCCGCGCGGCGCGCGGGACGATCACGTCCGGTGGACGGGAAGGTCGAGAGGTCGGCCCGCCTGGTTCCTCGGTAGCCGAGCGCGATGCTCCCGAGCGGTGTCCATCAGGGCGTCCAGGGCCTTTCGCGCCCGCAATAGATCCTCGATGTCGCTGGTGATGCGCAGGCGCTCCCGTGCCAGGCGTTCCATCGCACTGTCGAAGTTCTCCTCCAGGGGCGTGTCGAAGCAGGGCATCATCTCGGCGATGGCACGACTGGTCGCCCCCGCCGCGAGGAGCCGGCGCACGAACTCCACGCGTGGAACGGCGTCCTCCGTGAAGTGGCGCTGTCCGCCGGCGCTGCGGGTACTGCCGATCAGGCCCTTCTCTTCGTAGTAGCGCAGCAGCCGGACGCTCGCTCCGGTCCGTCGTGAGAGCTCCCCGATCCTCATCCCACCCCCTTGGTGAACTGCGACACATCGCTTGCCTCTCACATTGATGTGAGGTTTTAGCGTCGCCAACGTACCCGGTTCGGTCGCGATTCCGCGACCGTTCTCGACCGGGGCATCGTCACACCCACCACTGAGGAAGTTCTGTCGCCATGAACACCGAGGGACCGACCATCGACACGGAGCCTCTCCGTAAGAACCTGTTTCGGCGAGGGCGGATGAAGCGCGATCTCGCAGCGCTGCTGCTGGCGCTCGCCATTCCGCTGACGGGCTGTGCCGCGCTCGACATAGGCCAGGAAGCTTCATCGGACACCAGCGCCTCCGACAGCGGCCCGGAACTCACCGTGTCCGCCGATGAGCTCGCCGCGGCGTTCGCCTGCTTCGAAGGTCCAGGCGACGGCGAAGCGGCTCCCGTCCTGCTGATCCCGCCGACCCTGCTCACAGCGGACGAGACCTTCTCCTGGAACCACCTTCCCCGGCTGAACGAGTCCCGAACGGTCTGCACCATCGAGCCGCCCGAGAACTCCACCGCGGACATGCAGGTCTCGTCCGAGTACGTCACCCACGCCATCCGCGGCACCTACGAACAGCACGGTGAGGAGATCGACGTCCTCGGGTTCAGCCAGGGCGGGGTCCTCGGGCGCGCCGCCCTGCGTTTTTGGCCCGACACCAGGGACATGGTCGACGACCTGGTGACCCTGGGCTCGCCGCACCACGGCAGCACCGCGACCCACTGCACCACTGAGGTGGAGTGCCCGCCCGCGCTGTGGCAAATGGACCCGGAGGCGAGGTTCATCACCGAGCTCAACTCGCCGCGGGAGACCTTCGCCGAGGTCAGCACCACCAGCATCCTGAGCACGACCGACGACACCGTGCACCCGGCCACCACGGACGAGTCCGGGGCGTCCGTACTCGCCGGCGAGAACGTGCGCAACGTGGCCGTCCAGGAGCTGTGCGCGGACAACGAGTCCGACCACCTGATGCTCGGCACGACCGACCCCGTCGCCGCGGCCCTGGCCCTGGACGCCTTCGACAACCCGGGTCCGGCCGACCCCGAGAGGATCACCGACCAGGTGTGCGCCGCCGAAGTGCCCCAGGTCGACGCCGAGACCGCCGCCGAGGGTCTGGAACGGTTGGCGTCCGCCATCGGCGAGACCCTGACGGGAACGCCGACCGTGGCGGAGGAACCGCGGTTCGTCCTACCCACCGACTAGGACCGCTCGCGCGATGGTCGAGGCTCCGTGCGATCCACGGAGCCTCGACCTCCGGGGTTCATTGACGACGTCATGTGAGCTCTGATAGATGAAGTGTCAACAGTTTCGCTACACTGCGTCCATGTATGAGACACCGCGCAGGCTCGACCCGGACGAGCAGGCCGCCTGGGACGGTTTCATCCGCATGCAGGAAGTCCTCATAGGGCGGCTGACCCGTCTCGTTCGGGCCGACTCCGGGATATCCGCGTCCGATTACATCGTGCTCGCCAAACTCACCGAGGCCCCTGACGGGCAGATGCGCTTCCTGGAACTGGCCAAGCTCGTCGAGTGGGAGAAGAGCCGTATGTCCCACCAGGTCACGCGGATGGTGAAGCGCGGGCTCGTGGCCAAGAAGGAATGTCCCGAGGACGCGCGCGGAGCGTTCATCGTCGCCACTCCAGCCGGCTACGAGGCCATCCAGGACGCCGCGCCCGTGCACGCCGAGCACGTCCGCCGTCTCTTCATCGAGGCACTGACGCCGAACCAGCTCAACACGTTCGCCCGGCTCTCCCAGCGCGTCCTGGAGCACGCGGAGAAGCAGCCGGGCTGAACCGGCCACACGGCGTTCGTCCGGGCCGCCGGACCCTCCCAGGAGGATCACGGGTGATCAGCGATGTTCGGGATCGGCGTTGTCGGGACCACAACCGGCGTCCCAGGCCGCGCGCTGGTTTTCGTAGGCCGGGAAGCCGCCGGCGTGTCCGTAGTAGGCGTACCGGCCCTGCTCGTCGAGCACGCCGGAGCAGCCGTGGAGCCGGTCGATCACCCCTTGGGCGTGGCTGAGTTCCGGGGTCCGGCTAAACGGTCTCACCAGGGACGATGGTCGCGATAGTGACACCGCGTCATGTCCACACCCCTACGAACCTCATGCGGAGGAGTTGACGCGGCGGCACTCCCCGGCGAACGGCCCGACGGCTTGAATCGGAGTGCACCTGATCAGAGGCGACGCCGCGGAAGCAAGGACCGGAAAACATGGCACTCCCCAAGCTCCACACCATCGAGGACCTCTTCGGCTCTCCGCGGCGCCGGCGCGTCGATCTCTCCGGACGGCACCAGGATGGCGTTCCTCGGGCCCTGGAGGACCCGGCTCAACATCTGGGTCCGGGACCTCGAACCCGGATCCGAGCCCCGGCCCGTCACCGCCGACGAGACCCGCAGCGTACAGAGCTTCGAGTGGGCCGACGACCCGCGCCGGCTGCTCCACCTCCAAGATGACGGAGGGGAGCAGAGATGGTACCTGCACCGTGCCGACCTCGACACCCCGGGGTCGGAGGCGGTCGACCTCACCCCCTTCCCCGGAACCACGGTTCTGGGATTCGCCCCCTCCCCGGTCCGCCCGGGGAAGGTGACCCTGCTGCTCAACACTCGCGACCTCGGGACGTTCGACCCCCACGAACTCGACGCCCCGGTCCCGGCAAGGTCTGGGGCCAGGCCGGCGACGGTGCGTGGTCGTCGAGGGCGAGGGGCACGGGTTCGTGAACCCCGAGAACCAGATGGCCGTGTTCGAGGCCGCCGACCGCTTCATCGCCCAGTACCTGGGCGGACGGTCCGGGCAGAGCCGACCGCCGCACCACCAAGCGACTGGTCGCCTCGGACGGCCCCGCGACCGGTCCGCGGGGCTGACCGGTTCGTCCCGACGGCTCCGTACTTCACGGAGCCACCCCATCAGCTCGCGCGTGCCCGCCGTCCCGGGCACGCGCGACCGACTCCCTGAGGAGGTCGGCCACCGTGCGCCGCAGCCCGACGATCTACTTCACCTCCTACGCGCTGTCCTTGCTGGGAGCCGGGATCGCGAGCGTGGTGATCCCGCTCCTGGTACTCGACCGCACCGGAGACGTGCTCGCGGCGGGGATCATGGCGACCGTGGGTATGGCCGTGTCCGCGTTGACCGGGCTCTTCTCCGGGCTGCTCGTCGACCGGGTCGACCGGCGCGCGGTGTCGGTCATCGCCAACCTGCTCAACGCCCTGTCGATGGCGGCGCTGCTGTTCATCGACCTGACGTGGGGCCTGAACCTGGCCTGGTTCCTGGCCATGGCCGTGGTCGGGGCGTTCATCCGGGTTCCGGGGATGACCGCCCAGGAGACCATGCTGCCCACCCTGGCCCGCCTCGGTGAAGCCGAGCCGGGCCGGAACGGGCGCCCGGTCCGGCTGGACCGGCTGGTCGCGGTCCGCGAGACCGTGGGCAACATGCTCGTGCTGGCCGGCCCCGGCCTGGGCGGGCTGCTGGTCGCGCTGTTCGGCCTGTCCCCGGCGATCCTGCTCGCCGCCGCCGTGACCAGCCTGCTCGCCGCACTGAGCATGCTCGTTCTCGACCCGCGGGCCGGACGGATCCCGCCCCGGGACCCCGTCCCGGCCGATGCCGCGGGGGGCTCGCTGCGGCGGGCGGTGGCCGATCTGGCCGACGGGTGGCGGTTCCTGTTCCGCAACCGGCTGGTTCTCGGATCGACCCTGGTCACCGGGGTGTTCATCGCGGTTCTGAGCGTCCTACAGACCACCCTCATGCCCGCCTACTTCACCGAGCAGGACCTTCCCGAATTGACGGGTCTGACCCTGAGCGCGATCGCCGCGGGCAGTATCGGCGGCTCCGCGCTCTACGCCGCCTTCGCGCTCCGGGTCCGTCGACGGGTCTGGTTCGTGATCGGCATGCTGGGCGCGCTGATCGGGTTCGCCGCGGTGGGAAGTATGGCCTCCCCCTGGTTGGTGCTGGGCGGCGCGGCCCTGGCCGGGTTCCTCTTCGCTCCGGCCGGAGGCGTGCTCGGGGTGCTGACCATCGAGGCCACCCCGGACGCCATGCGCGGTCGTGTGCTGGGGGCGCAGAACACCGTGATGCTCTCCGCGCCCGCCCTGGCCGGCGCACCGCTCGCGGCGGTGGCCTCGATGGCCGGGTTGCCCGTGGCCGGGGCCGTGATCGCGGTCCTCGTCGGGGTCACCGCGTTGGCCGCCTTGGTCTCCCCGGCGTTCCGTGGGATCGACGACCTCGGCTCCGAGCCGGAGGAAGCGGACCCCGACCCTTCCGTCGTCGAAGCCTGACGTGAGGGTGCGCGATCCGGGATCCTGTGTCACGTCACCGAGGGTCAAGATCCCGAACCGCATCGCACTTACCTCCCTGCGGTCGCTGTGTCGACCGGCGTGGTGAACGAGATGCCGGGCCTGGTCCCTCGCGTTCCTCGACATCGTCACCGTTCGATTGATGAATCGACTTCATGCTTGGGAAGTTCCTGTTGACCAGTCAACAGGATTTGCGCTTCCTCTCCGCCCGTGGCAGTCCGGTCAGGCCTCGCCGTTCCCCGGCGTCGCGGAGGTTCCGTGCCAGCGCAGAGGGTCGTCCTCCAGCGCGGGACGATCCCAGCGTCCGAGGTTCGCGGCGGCTTCGTAGGTGCTGTGCAAGAACTCGGCCACGGCGCGGTCGGGGTCGGGGGCGGTGCGGGCGACCTCATAGGGGAACAGGAACTGCTGGAACTCGGTGCTGTAGTGAGCGCCCTCGGGGCCGGGCGACTGCTCGGCGAAGCCCTCGGGTGCGGGGTAGGCGTAGGAGTAGAAGGCGCCTTCCTCGCCGCCGCCGGGCCAGAAGCCGCAGCTGGACAGTTCCCGGGAGTAGCCCTCGACCATGACCCAGTCCCCGCAGTTGGGGACCCCGCCCGGGTGCTCGGGGGCCGGCCGCCCGGAGAAGCGGGTACAGGCCAGGTCCATCCCTCCCCAGAAGAAGTGCACCGGACTGACCTTGCCGATGAAGTGCGACCGGAATTCACCGATCACCCGGTTGGCCTGTAGGAGCTGACGCCAGAACAGGGTGGCCGCCTCGCCGTCGTAGGAGGCGTGCTCGTGGTCCTCGGCGAAGGGGATCGCCGGGTCGACCTCGTTGGGGATCGGCCGGATCGGCGCTGCGATCCCGAGTCGGCCGAGCAGGTCCAGGATCCGGGAGTAGAACGCGGCGACGGTCATGGGCCGCAGTGGGAAACCGTCCGTGTCGCCGTCACTGCTGCGGACCTCGATCCGGTGGCCGACGAAGTCGAACTCGATCTCGAAGGCCCCCGAACGGTAGGGGACGGTCGAGGTGGTCAGTCCGCGCGGGCTGACGTACAGGGGCACCTGCCACCAGTGGTTGACCAGTGGGGCGTGGGCCATGCGGATCTTGCCCACGATCTGGGTCCACATGTGCAGGGTGTCGCGGGTGTCCGTCCAGTCCGAGACCCGCAGGCTCGGCCAGTTCGTCGTCGAGGAGTCGCTCATCTGGTTCTCACTTCCTTTGTCGCGTCCCCGGAGAGGGAACGTGGCCTGGGGTGGAACCTCGCGTCCCCGTGCTCCCGGCTCGGCCCGGATCCCGGTGATGATCGATACGGCATCCAGATGGTAGATGATCAATCAACTTTATGGTGGGACCCGCCCTTGACCTGCGGTTCGGGTTCGTATTTTGTCGGCGCGTCATCCGAGTGGCCGGCGAAGTCCCGTCCGACCCCCAGAACACGCTCCCCGGGGGAGCCGACGTGACGCCGCCGCAGATCTGGCCGCCTCAATCCGCCTGGCACCGCAACGGACGAGATTCCTGCTCTGCGCCCCGAACCGATAACGCGCTCAGGCGTCGCGCTTGCCCCACTCGATCGCGGGGCAGACGTCCTTGACTTCCTCCCCACGTCTAAGGGCGGGGGATTCCCACCAGCGGCAACGCCGGTTGGTGCGCCTGCCCTCGCGGGGGCGCTGGTTCCTGCTTCACAGACCGGGCAACCCCGAGGTCTCCGCAGGCTGACACCGCATGCCCTGCGGCGTGAAGGATGTTCTTGGCCGCGTTCACATCGGCGTGATCGGTATGAGCACAAGAAGTGCACACGAACTCGGCTTGGCTCTCGCGCGAGTTCGCGTCCACCACCTTGCACCGATAACACGTCTGCGAGGTGTACGCGGGATCGACCAGCACGATGCGCGTGCCGGTCCTGCGCGCTGCGTTGCGCAACGCGAGTTCGAGCCGGTGCCACCCCTTGTCCAGGATGGCCCGATTCAGGCCGCTCTTCTGACGGACCCGCTTTCCGGGCTCTTCCGGGGTCCCCTTCGCGGAGGCGGTCATGTTGGTGGTGCGCAGGTTCTCCAGCACCACCATGCTGTGGCGGGTGGTCAGCTGGCGGGCGAGCCGAGCGCAAAAGTCGGTACGCCGGTCCACCGCACGAGTGGCGATGCGCCCCAGGGACTTGAGGATCTTGGCCCGGTTCGCGCCGCCCTTCTTCTTCCGGGCGAGCTTGCGCTGAAGGCGCAGGTGTCGGGCCTTCTCCCCAGGAGAGGCGAAGGGACGGTCGTGGAACCGGCCGGTGGACAGGGTCGCGGCGACCTTCACCCCCCGATCCACCCCCACCGGGGTACCCGGATGGTGCTCGGGGGTGAGCAGCCCGTCCTCCACGAGGAAGGACACGAACCAACGCCCGCCCTTACGGGACACCGTCGCCGAGCGGATGATGCCGCCGATCGGCCGGGAGGAGCGGAACCGCACCCAGCCGAGCTTGGGTAGTTTGGCCCGTGACCACTTGCGGTTCAGCTTCTCCACGGTGATGAGGTTCCCGGCCGGGAAGCGGAACGACGGGCTCCACCGGTACTTGGCCCGCCACCGCACCTTGAAGGTGCCCTTCTCCCGGCAAGCCCGGTCCAGGTCCTTCAAGGTCTGCTGGAGCACATGCGAGGGGGCCACCTTCAGCCAGGGCTCTTCGGCCTTGGCCTCGGCCAACTGGGCGGCCTGAAGGTGGTAGCCGCAGAACCCACCTTGTCGGCCTCGGGTGTAGCGGTCCACGTACTGGCGACGCTGATCCAGAGCGGTGTTCCACACCGCCCGGCACAGGTCACCGAACTCGGTACACATCGCCTCCTGTACACCGGTCAGAGCAAGCCGGTAACGACGACCCGTCAACACCGTGAAACACCCCCTTCCCTCTCAGCGGCTCTCCTGGTTCGCCACGTCACGCTCGATGCGCTCCCGGCAGGACACCTCCGACAGCGGCCACGAAGCAGCCGTGGGTCCACAGCATCGGCAGGGGGACTTCAGGTGCCCGAGATCCCTCGCGCACGAGCTCCTTCATCCCTTCCTCGACACAGCCCCCCGGTACGCGGCCTCGGTGCATGGGGTACCAGAGCACGTGGAAGGCTCGTGGGAAAGTGATGCCGCAGATCGAGCGCGGAGTGACGGACGAGTAACTCATCGTAGGGCAAAGGGCTGTTCCATGTTCCCGTTCGCGGAAGGACGGCTATCCCTAGGGCTGAAGCCCGGGGTCTGCGCTGCCCGAAAAACTCCGATCAAAGGGTCCTTCGGGAGTTCGGGTCGGTGGTGTCGAGGACGACCTGCATGGTCAGCGCGCGTATGCGGTGCCCGTCCCAAGTCCAGGAGAAGTCCCAGTACACGGAGAGTCGCTCGACGAGGGCGAGACCGCTGTGCGGGGCGTGGGTGAGGCGATGCGGATAGCTGATCAAGGGATCGTCCGGGCGCGGGCCTTCGTCGGTCACGTACAGGTGAGGTAATAGGGGGAGGGTCTGGTCGAGCACGACACGGACGGTGCCGCCGGGCAGCCCTGAACTTGAGTGGTGGTGGGCGTTGTCGACCAGTGCTCGGGTGATCTGGATCAGCGGTACGGCGCGGTGGGGGAGCGTGGTGCGACACCAGGTGAGTAGGGGAGCGGGGGCGAGGGTGTGCCCCAGGAGGATTCCGGACCGGCGCGAGTTCGGGAAATGGAGCAACCGCGGATAGGGCTCGTCTGGTGTGGGGGGCGTGCCTGGGTATCTTGCATTCTTCTCACTCCGGGTAATTTTGGGCGATTCGCCTGCCCCGGTGGGCCGTCGTAATCGGCCCCGGGGCTTCTTCTGTTCCGGAAGAAATGTCCTTCTGTGAAAACTCTGACAAGGGCTTCTGTCGCCGGCTACGCTTATCAGGAGACTCGGTAGAGGTTTCATAAGCGGCGATAGGTTCAGATATTCGACCGGAGGGCGGTCTGTGAAGAGGAACGATGTCCAGATTCCGCTGGCTCGGTTCGGCAATCTCATGAAGAAGATTCGGGTGCAGGCGAGCATGACTCAACAGGAGTTAGCCGCTGTATCCACCGTTGGACAGAGCACGATCAGCGATGTCGAACGAGGGAAGAAACAGACACATCGGGAGAATGTGCTCCGTCTGGATTCCGCGCTTACCGCGCACGGAGTTCTGACGAGTGCCTGGGACGCGGCGTTCTCCGAGGGTGGTACCAGTGCGTACTTCCGTGAGGTCGCGGGATCCGAACAGACCGCGCTGGAGATTCGGGAGTTCGCGCTGGGCTTGGTCCCCGGACTTTTGCAGGTCGAGGGATATATCCGGGCTATCGGCCTGTTGGCCCGCCCGCAGGCGGATCCCGGGAGCATCGAGAAGAACGTGGTCGCTCGACGTCAACGGCAGGAGCTGCTCGTTCGTAAGCACCCGCCCGCTCTCACTGTGCTTTTGGACGAGTCGGTACTGTTGCGGCGCTTTCAGGACCCGAACGTGATGGAGGCACAAGTCGATCACCTGATCTCTCAGTCACGAAAGCCTCGACTGCGGATTCAGGTCGTACCGCTCAGGGCCGAGGGTCATGCGGGTTTGTGTGGGGCGTTTACTCTGATGGAAGTACCTGATTCGGGCACGTTCGCGTATGTGGAGAGTCAGGAGACGGGGTTCGTGCTGAGGCAACCGGAGGTTGTGGCAAGCTACGAACGGACTTTCGCGGAGTTGATGAGTGCCGCTCTGCCGGTTCCTGAGTCCCGCGCCAAACTGGAAGAGATTCGAGGCAACCTCTGATGATGACCGAAGACTGGCACAAGTCGTCGTACAGCAACGGCACCGGCGGGAACTGCGTGGAAGCGCGTGAGTACGCCAGAGGCGCGGATGTCCGAGACTCGCAGAACCGTGACCTGGGAACACTCGACTTCTCCGCCGAGGAGTGGGTTGCTCTCCAGAGTTGCCTGCGAGCCGGCTGACCCCGTACGGAAACGGTCCCCCGCCAGGCGTATTGGCGGGGGACCGCTCGCGCATAGATTACCGATCTCCGCTGTCCCGCACCTTCGAACCCGCGAAGCCGGTCATCGCGTTTCGCGAGTTCAGGTGCCCCTTGGTGTCAGCGAGATCAGCGTGTGCCGGCGACGGTGGGTCAAGCGGTGGGGTATTCGACGGCGACGTCCAGCACCCAGGTGACCCCGAAACGGTCGGTGAGCTGTCCGTAGAGCGGCGCCCACGGGGATGGGCCGATGGGCTGCTTGACCTCCGCCCCGTCGACGAGCTTGTCCCAGTAACCCTGAATCTCCTCAGGGGCGTTACCGCGGACGGAGACGAAGAACGGGTCCTGCCCCTGGTCCCACTCCAGGTGGGGATACACGTCGTAGGCCATGACGCTGAACCCGTTGTCGGCGGTGACCTGGCCAAAGGTCACGTGATCGGCGGTGGCGGGGTCGGTGTTGCCCATGTCGGCGTAGCTCGCGATGGTCAGCTCACCGCCGAACACCGTCTGGTAGAACTCCAGCGCATCGCGCGCGTCGCCACGGAAGTTCAAGTGCGGCGTGACGTTGATGGTCATGTCGATGACTCCTCGAATCCCTCTTGTTTGATGGAGCGAGCGCGGTTTCCCGGCCGCAGTAGGAGCCTCACAGGGGTACCGGTCACGGGGTGTCCGCTTCTTCGCGCATGATGACTGACATGGCCGGATCATCATCGAGAATGTTGAAGCTGCTGTCGTTGCTGCAGACCCGGCGCGACTGGCCCGGTCGGGTGTTGTCCGAACGGCTGGAGGTCAGTGATCGCACACTGCGCCGCGACATCGACCATCTGCGTGAACTCGGCTATCGGATCACCACGTTCAAGGGCCCTGACGGCGGTTACCGGCTCGACGCGGGTTCGGAGCTGCCGCCGTTGCTGTTCGATGAAGATCAGGCCGTCGCCCTGGCCACCGCCCTTCAGGCCGCCGCGGCCTCGGGCGCGGCGGACGGTGAAGCGGCGCTGCGGGCACTGACGACGGTGCGGCAGGTGATGCCCTCACGGCTGCGCCACAGGGTCGACTCCGTGACGTTCTCGACGCTGCCGTCCGACACCGAAGTGGTGGCCGAACCCGAGATGCTCCTCGCGGTGAGTGCGACGGTCCGGGCGTGCGAGGTACTGCGGTTCGGCTACGTGTCGGTGAGAGACGATCCGGATGCCGAGCCGTCGCGGCGGCGCGTCGAACCACACCACGTCGTGTTCGGGAACGGGCGTTGGTACCTCGTCGCCTGGGACCTGGACGTCGACGACTGGCGCGTCTACCGACTCGACCGGATGAGGCCCCGCATTCCCACCGGACCCCGCTTCATCCCCCGAACAGTGCCCGGCGGGGACGTCCGCGACTTCCTCGCCGGGCGGTTCAAGGGCTCGGTCGGTGAGAACACGTGGCCCTGTACCGGCGAGGTCGTGCTGCACCTGCCGGCCCAGGAGGTGATCCCGTTCGTCACAGAGGGGACCGTCGAGGACCTCGGCCCCGACCGATGCCGGCTCAGGGTCGGGTCCTGGTCGTGGGTAGCACTCGCCGCCTCGCTCGGTCGCTTCGACGCCGCCCTCACCGATGTGGCACCACCCGAACTCGCCGACGCGTTCGCCCTGCTCTCGCGACGCTTCGCAGGCACGTCTATCCGGCGGCTTGACGGAGCGGCCGGACATTCTCAGAACGAACCCGATAGTAGGAGGAACACCGATGGATGACGGGTCTTTGCTGCTCGCGGACGTGGCAGCGTGGCGAGCCTGGCTCGACGTGAACGAGAACGCTTCGGATGGCGTGTGGCTGGTGATGGCGAAGTCGAGAACGGTCGTGCCGACTTCACTGACGTATGCCCAGGCACTCGATGAGGCGTTGTGCAGTGGATGGATCGATGGTCAGCGAAGGAAACGTGACGGCACGACGTTCCTCCAACGGTTCACGCCCAGACGAGCGAGGTCGATCTGGTCGCAGCGCAATGTCGGACTGGTCGAGGCACTGATCGCACAGGGCCGCATGCGACCACGAGGGCGGGCGGAGATCGAACGCGCCCGGCTCGACGGTCGCTGGGCCCGTGCCTACCCCGGCTCGTCGGCCATGGACGTGCCCGAGGACGTGGCCACGGCGCTCGCGGCGTCACCGATCGCGACGGAACGGTTCGCGGAGCTGGACTCGGGTCGGCGATACGCCCTTCTGCTGCCGATCATCACGGCCCCACCCGAGCTCCGTGGACGCCGTGTGGCGGGCATGATCCGAAGGCTTGAGGTTCCGGATCCCTCCCCTTCCCGATGACCGGGGCACCTGGCCCGAGCACCCGACCTCGCCGTTCAGCCGAGGTCGGTGTACTTCCTCAGGGCGCCGGCCTCCCGTCGAAGCCGCTCCGCGGCCTCGCTTCGTCCGTGCGAGTCATAGCGTTCGGCTTCGTTGATCCGTTCCTGGACCTGCGCTCGCAGCAGCGAGCGCACCTCATCAACCGACAGTGTGCGTCGCCCGGTCTCGGTGGAACCGACCCCGACCCCGACACCGGCGACGTGCTCGCTCACCGACTCCATCGGGGCGTCCGGTACCTCGACGGCTTCGGCGTTGTCCACTGCTGCGATCGCGGTGCGCAGGGCGGAGACCACCTCGGATCGCCGAGCCTTCATCGCGATGACCAGGTCTGCGCGGAGCTCGGCTCGCAGCTCATGGACGGTCTCGGAGTTCGTGGTCATGTCGATTTCTCCCATCCAAGGTGTTGATCTGCGGTGTAGATACGCACAGATTATCCTCTATCGTTCCCTGATTATCCAGAAGGTTTCTGAAATGGGGAAGCTTTGGGAGTGTGCGCTCGGCGGTAGCGCAGGGGCGGCTCTCTAGAGGTACGGCGGAAGGTGCGGGGGAATGCGAAGGGAGCCCCGTAACCCACCCGGGCGGCCATCTCCTCCACCGGTGGCCCTCCACTCCGAGGCGATCGCCGCCATCGATCAATAAGGCGACGTCGGTCTCATCGCTCCGGACACGGCACAGTCAGGTGAGCTCACCGGAACCCGATCACCTTGACGCCCTCGCCTTGGGAATCGCTCCGGTCGACCAACACCACCGCGCCGGGCACCGCCTCGAACTGCCCCTTCGGCTGCCTCCCCTGGAAGTAACCCGCCACCTCGACCGGTTCCGGCAGGTCGATCCGGTACGGCTCACCTCCATTCCACGGTGTGACACTGACCGGTGTCTCCGGGTCCTTCGGTTCGAGCTTGACCACCGCGTCCTCCAGAGCCAGCACGTAACTACCGGCCGACCCCGTGGGCACCGCCTGTCCACCGGTGGTCAGGGACCGGCCGTCGAACCGGCGCAGTTCGTAACCGACGGTGCTCTCGCCGGGGGCTCGCTGTGACACCAGGAACCCGTCCTCGACCGTGCGGGCCAGATACCAATCCAATCCGTCGACCCCCGATTCATCACCCACGACCTCACCCGTGACCGGATCGAATACGCGCAGCTCGCTGAACTCCTCGTCCTGATACATGGGCCCTCGGTCGTGGTAAACGGGTAGCAACTCACCCATCCCACGCAAGGAACGCAACTCCGGAGTCAGAAACTCAGCGTCCTCGCCTTCGAGGTGCCACAACACCTCTCCATTGACGACGTCCAGGGAGATCAGCTCGGCCTGACCCGAATCGCACCCCGCCTTCACGACCACCGCCTCGGAGAACACCACCGGACGGTCCGCCGTGTTCACATGCGAACCCTCACAAGAGAAAAGGTCATCCGTCCGCCACAGTTCGGAACCGTCCTCAGCCGAGAGCATCACCCCCGAGAGCAGGTCGCCACCCTCCAAGTGGAAGACACCCCCGTCACCGGCGACACCCACGTTGAAGGGCCCGGGCTTCTCAACGTCAGCGGCGATCGACTCCTCGAAGTCACCGACGATCTCCCCACTGACCCCGTCCAGGACCACCCGGCGCCACGCGGCCTTCGCGGCATGCTCATCCTCGGTGTCCTCAGACCCTTCGTCCGGGACCTCCTCAGGAAACAGCACATGGACTCGCTCCTCGGAAGAAGAGACGTCCGTCAACACACGGACGTCCTCGTCCTCCACGCTGAAACTCCACCGTTCCTCACCCGTCACACCGTCCAGGGCCACCACACCCTGGGATGTACGAACGAGCACACCTCGCGGAAGCGCGGTCACCTCCATATCCCCCGGATATCCCTCGGCGACCCACTCCCACGCCACCTCCGAGACCGACCCCGGTACATCGGCGTCCGACCACTCACCCTCCAACTCCTGATGACTGGTCGAAACACCCCCAAGCCCCAACACCGAACAAGCACCGAGAGGGGTCAGGAACACCACGGTCGCCCCGACCCCCGCCCACCGGCGGAGCAGCCGTGTCCCACTCATCATTCTTCTTCGCCCTCTCCGTCGGCTCTTCGGTCGGCCCCACATCGCGTTCCACTCCGCCGTCGACCTCATCCGGCAAGTCCTGGATCATCGCCAGGCGTGCGGTCATGTCGATTTCTCCCACACAAGGCGTTGATCTGCGGTGCAGACCCGGACAGAATATTCTCTATCGTTCTCTATGTGTCCAGGTGGTTTCCGAAACAGGGGAGTTCAGGGAGTGTGCGCTCGGCGGTAGCGCAGGGGCGGCTCTCCGTAGGCGCGGCGAAAGGCATGGGAGAACGCGAAGGGCGACCCGTAACCCACCCGCGCGGCCACCTCCTCCACCGCCAGTTCGGTGTCACGCAGTAGCCCCTTCGCCCGGTTCATCCGCCACCAGGTCACATACCCCATCGGTGGCAGACCGGTGAGCGCCGTGAACCGGCGGGCGAAGGTGGCCCGGGACATCCGGGCTGTCTCGGCCAGGGCCGTCACCGTCCAGGAACGCGCCGGATCCCGGTGCACCGAGGACAGGGCGGCACCGACCCCCGGATCGGTCAGCGCCCGGGCCCAGCCCTCCGAACGGCCGTCGGCGGCCGGCTCCAGGCAGGCGCGCAGCACGTACAGCAGCAACGCGTCCAACAGCAGGGGCAGCAGGGCGTCGCCGCCGGGCCGCGACCCTTCCGTCTCCTCGCCGAGCCCCGCCAGAACCCGGGCCAGACCCAGGTCGCCGGCTCGAACGTGGACGTGCTCGGGCAGTCCGGTGAGCAGCGGGTGTGCTTGCTCTCGATCCAGTCGGTATCCGCCACAGACGAAGATCATCGGTGGGCCACCGTCGGTCTCGCCGTAGGTGTGGCGGCCGAACCCGCCTTCGCCGGGACGGGCCTCCTCCAAGGTCAGCTCGGGCCTGACCGGATGGTCGGCCAGCCCGTATCCGTCGCCGTGCGGGGAGAACACAACGTCACCGGAGCCCACGTGCATCGGCTCGCCGTCCCCATCTGGGAACAGCCAACACGTGCCCTCCAGCACCGCCATGAATCCGGCGACCTCGGGGTCTCCGGGCAGGTACCAGCCCCAGGTGCCGTGCATCTCGACCCGGGCGGCCCCTGGGATACCCGCGCGCATCGAGGTGACCACGTCGCTCAACAGGTCCATACGGGGAGCCTAACCGGATCGTCCTTCGGGCTGAGCGTTCAGCGAAGGAAAAGCAGTGAAACAAACATGGATCGTCTCGCCGGTGCTTTCTAGGGTCGACGGTGCGACCCGAGAAGGAGACACCATGCCGACCGCCGAAGAACTCTCCCGCACGCCGCTACCCGAAGACCACTCCTGGCGCGAGCTGGTGGTCCTGCCGGATACTCCGCTCATCGAACCGGCCACCGTCACCGTCGAGGGCGACCCCGCCGGGGCGCCCGATCCGGACCGCCTGGCCGTGTCCGAGGGCCCGTCCTTGGTCCTGCGCACCACCGAACGCCACGGCACCCGGGTGGTGGTGGATCTGGGACAGCTGGCAATGGGTCACCTGGAGGTGCGGGTCGAACGGATCTCCGGGGCGCCGCTACGGGTGGCACACGCCCAGTTCCGCGATCAGCTCACCCCCGAGGGCGACGGCATCGAGGCCTTCTTCGGCACCGACGCCGCGCCCTGGTCCAGGGTCGACCTGTTCGATCCTCGGGAGGGCCCCGCCACCCTGGTGAGCGAGGGCAAACGCGAGACGCGCTACCTGCTGCTGACCCTTGATGGCCCGGGTGAGGCCGTCATCGGTCACGTCCGGCTGCGCTCCACCGTCTACCCGGTGACCCGCGACGGCCACTTTCTGTCCAGCGATCCGTTGCTCAACCGAGCCTGGCACCACAGCGCCCACACCGGTGACCTGGCCTCCGTCAGCGAGGACAGCGACCTTCCGGGCGCTCCCGAGGGGCCCAGTCCGTGGATGCTCACCACCCCGTTCGACCGAGTGATCTTCATGGGCGACATGCACATGCAGGCCCTGGCCGGGTACCAGCAGAGCAGCGACTATCGGTGGCTGGTGCGCAATTCGCTGATGCGGTTCGGCTGGGTGCAAAACCCCGACGGTTCGTTTCCCATGGCCGCCTCCCACCTGGTCCACGGCGACCCCGAACACCCGAACGAGCCGGGGCCGCCCAACGGCTGGCGGGCACCGGAGAACGGTCCCGACCCCGACCAGGCCCTGGGGTTCGTGGGCGAGGACATCTCGCTGTTCCACGACGCCACCATCCACAGCTTCACGGCCTTCTGGGTCGCCGCCCTGGCCGACCACCACCTCTACACCGGTGACACCGGGTTCGTGCGCCCGTTGCTGCCGGTCGCGCGCCGGGCCATCGCCTTCCTGGAGAGCCGCACCGACGCCGACGGTCTCTTCCGGGAGGAACAGGACCGCCGCACCGACTCGGACGCGTCCTCGGCCCTGGTCGCCAACTGGTCACCGCTGGACCTGGCCGCCGGGGTCGACTCCCTCACCAACGCCGTCCTGTACGACGCCCTCAAAGGGCTGGCGGCGCTGGAGCGGGATATCGCCGGCGACCCCGACACCGCTCGGCGGTTGGAAGGGCGGGCCGAACACCTGCGAGAGGCGCTCTTGGCCCGGCTCTGGGACGAGGAGACCGGCGCGATGGTCCTCAACACCGACGACCCCACCGGTGACCACAGCGGGGACGCCAACGCCGGGAACCTGGTGTTCGCCACCCTGGACCCCGAGCGGGCCCGCCGGACGATGGACTTCCTGGGCACGAAGTTGGCGACGCCGTACGGCACCCGCTCCAGCGAGTTCGAGGAAAACCCTTACCGGGCCTCGGACATCCAGGGCTACATCCAGGCCCTGGAGGTCCTGGGTCGCGTGCGCAACGGCGACACCCAGGGTTCCCTCGACCTGATCCGGCGCTGGTGGGGCCACATGCTCGACCAGGGGCCGGGAACCGGATGGTTCGCCTGGGAGAACGAAGGGAGCCGACCGCGCGGCGCCATCGCCGGTACCCCGTGGACCACCGCCGTGCCCGCCTTGGGCGAGGGGGTGCTGGGCGTGCGGCCCACCGCACCCGGGTTCGAGAACTGGCGGGTCGCGCCGAGGACGGCGGACCTGGAGTGGGCCCAGGGGCGGGTGCCGACCCCGGGCGGGGGGCTGGCCGTGCGCTGGTCCCGGGGCGAGGCCTCCGGTTCCTTCGTCCTCACGGTGGAGCCCTCCGAAGGCGTGGGCGAGGTGGTGGTTCCGCTGTTGGGCCGGTCGCGCCGGGTCTCGGTGGACGGGGTGCTCCGCTGGGACGGCGAACGTTCCGTGAACGGTGTCGGCGCGGGTCTTGGGGAGCCGCGCCTCAAGGGCGATGATCTGCTGTTCCCCCGCACCTCCGGCGCCCACACTTTCGCCTGGTCGGGGGAGGACCGCGAGGAGTAAGCGCTTTCCGAATATCGATCGGATCGTGGTCGGGGTCGCGACCCGACCGCGTGGGTGCACTTGTCGACGTTCGGGGGCGTGCGCCCGTCGCACGCCTTGTTGAAAGCGGCTTTCAACTGGTGTTTCAGTCCAGGCGAGGGAGGGGTTTCATCGATTCGTTCGGTGATGACCTCACGAGGGGGCGCCATTGACACCCGTGAAACCCGATGTTAAAAATGTCGGAATCCATCGCTTGGATAGCGCTTACCAGGAAGATGGAAAACGCTTTCTTCACGCAACTTCACACGCGAGGTGGGCCGAGTCCGCCCTCGCCCCCGAAGGGAAGTCCCGGCATGCGCCAACCCCCCGGCCGATTCCGAACCCGCCCCGGACCGACGGCCGGCACGGCCGCCGCGGTCACCGCACTGGTCCTGGCGGTCTCCGCCTGTGGGGGATCGGGTGACGACGGTACCGTCCAGCTGCGTTTCTCCTGGTGGGGATCGGACGAACGCCAGTCCACCATGAACGAGGTCATCTCGAACTTCGAGGCGGACAACCCCGGCATCACCATCACCGGGGAGAGCACCGACTGGGGTTCCTACTGGGACCGCCTGGCCACCAACACCGCGGCCAACGACGCCCCCGACATCGCCATGCAGGAGGAGCGTTACCTGCGCGAGTACGCCGAGCGAGGCGCCCTCCTGGACCTCAACGAACTGGACGGCCTCGACCAGTCCGGTCTGGACCCGCTCATCGCCGAGAGCGGAGACCTGGACGGCAGCACCTTCGGGATCGCCAGCGGGGTCAACGCCTACGCCATCCTCGCCGACCCCGAGGCCTTCGAGGCGGCGGGCGTGGACATGCCCGACGACCAGACCTGGACGTGGGAGGACTACGTCGAGATCTCCGCCGAGATCACCGAGGCCACCGACGGCGAGTACGTCGGCACCCAGAGCATGGCCTACAACGAGGCGGGCTTCCAGGTCTTCGCCCGCCAACACGGGGAGAACCTTTACGCCGAGGACGGCTCACTCGGCTTTTCGAAGGACACCCTCGCCGCCTGGTTCCAGATCACCCAGGATCTGGCCGACAACGGCGGCCAGCCCGGCGCCTCGGAGAGCGTGGAGATCCAGGCGGGCGGTATCGACCAGTCGGTGGTCTCCACCAACCGCGGCGCCATGGCGCACTTTTGGACCAACCAGCTGGTCGGCGTGAGCGAGACCTCGGGGAGGGACATCCAACTGCTGCGGTACCCGGGAGAGACCGAGTTCGACCGCACCGGCCTGTTCCTCAAGCCCGCCATGTACTACACGGCCTCCGCCGGGACCGACCACCCCGAGGAGGTCGCGCTCTTCCTCGACCACATGATCAACGACCCGGCCGCCTCCGAACTGCTCCTGGCCGACCTCGGACTGCCCTCCAACCTGGAGGTGCGCGAGGCGATCCTGGGCGAGTTGTCCGAGGCCGATAGCCAGACCGCCGAGTTCATGGCAGAGGTCGAGGGCACCATCGTGGACGGCAACCCGCCCCCGCCGATCGGCGCCGGCGAGGTCGTGGAGATCAGCAGTCGGGCCACCGACAACCTCCTCTTCGGGGACCTCACCGCGCAAGAGGCCGCCGAGCAGTTCATCACCGAGGTCGAGACGGCCACCGGCGGCGGCTGATCGGGTCACCGAGAACCCACCTTCGAAACCCCCGCGCGGGAGGGCGGTCCCCTTCGCCCTCCCGCGCCCCCGGACCACAGAACGGACAGTGGATGTCGACCACCACGCCCGGAACGGCCACCCAGGACCGCGTCACCCGCGTCCGGATCTCCTCGGTGACCCTGCCCCTGGAAACCCCCATCAGCGACGCCAAGGTCCTCACCGGACGTCAGCGCCCCATGACCGAGGTGGCGATGCTCTTCGCCGAGATCGGCACCGAGGCCGGCCACGAGGGCATCGGGTTCGGGTACTCCAAGCGGGCCGGAGGCCCGGGTCAGTTCGCGCACGCCCGCGAGGTGGCCCCCGCGCTGTTGGGGGAGGACCCCAACGACATCGAACGGATCTGGGACAAGCTCGTCTGGGCGGGCGCCTCGGTGGGCCGTGGGGGACTGTCCACCCAGGCCATCGCGCCCTTCGACATCGCCCTGTGGGACCTCAAGGCCAAGCGGGCCGGGCTCCCGCTGGCCAAGCTTTTGGGCGCCCACCGCGACTCGGTGCGCTGTTACAACACCTCGGGCGGGTTCCTGCACGCCTCCACAGAGGAGGTCCTGGCCAACGCCACCGCGTCACTGGAAAGCGGTATCGGGGGGATCAAGATCAAGGTCGGTCACCCCGACCGTGCCCGGGACCTGGCCCGGGTGGCGGCGGTCCGCGATCACCTGGGGGATGACTTCCCGCTCATGGTCGACGCCAATCAGCAGTGGTCACGGGCCCAGGCGCGACGGATGTGCCGGGACCTGGAACCCTTCGACCTGGTGTGGATCGAGGAACCCCTCGACGCCCACGATTTCGCCGGGCACGGGCGCCTCGCCGAGGTCTTCGACACCCCCATCGCCACCGGCGAGATGTTGACCAGCGTGGCCGAGCACGCCGAGCTGATCCGGCATGGCGGAGCCGACATCGTCCAACCGGACGCGCCCCGTATCGGCGGCATCACCCAGTTCCTCAAGGTGCTGGCGATGGCCGACCGGAACCACCTCCACCTGGCGCCGCACTTCGCGATGGAGATCCACGTCCACCTGGCCGCCGCCTACCGGCACGAGCCGTGGGTGGAGCACTTCGAGTGGCTGGATCCGCTCTTCGAGGAACACCTGGAGATCGCGGACGGTCGTATGCACCTGTCCGGTCGCCCGGGGCTGGGGATCACCCCGAGTGAGCGGATGCGCGAGTGGACCGTGGACACCCATGAGGAAGCCCTGTGAGCCACGGGTAGTGGACCCTCGCCCGGCACGGGTTCAGCCACGCCCGTGCCGGGTCCGGAAGTCCCTCGCCCCGGGTGCCAGCGCCGCCAGTGCCGGGACGACCACGCACAGCGCGGCACAACCCAGCAGCACCGCCTCGGCGCCGAACGCCTGGGCCGCCGGGGCGATCAGCGCCAGCCCCACGGGTGCGAACCCGTAGGCGAACAGGAAGTCCAAGGACGAAACCCGCGCGAGCTTGTCGGGGGCGACCTCGCGCTGGGCGGCGGTGAACCACGGGACGTTGAACAGTTCCACGCCCAGCCCCACCACCGCGTAGGCGGCGAACACCACCACCGCGCCGACCGGGAACGCCAGACTCAGCGGGGCCAAGGCGTAGAGCCCCAGTCCGAACAGCGCCCACCAACCCTGCGCGCGGGGCTTCCAGCGGGACACCAGGACCGCGCCGACCAGGGCGCCCGCGGTGTAGGCGGTCAGGGCGCCGGCGAGCACGGCCTCGGTGCCGTAGTGGTCGCGGCTGGCCAGCGGAAGCAGCACGTTGGTGGCCGAGTAACCGAGGGCGATGACGGTGGTCAGGGCGGCCAGTCCGGCCAGGAACCAGGGGTGGCGGCGGGCCTCGGTGAGCCCTTCGGCGAACTCCACGTGGAAGGGGGCGCGCTCGCGCGGGGAGCCGGGGACGGCGTCGGCGCCGCGCGGCAGCAGGGCGGCGGCCAACCACAACCCGGCGGTGACCAGGAGCAGGGTCGCGGGCCCGCTGACGGTGGCGGCCAGCGCGGTCAGGCCGGGGGCGAGCAGGGTGACCACGCGCACCGAGAAGGTCATGGCGGCATTGGCCTGTTGACGGTCCTCGACGGCGACGACCTCGGCGGTCAGGGCCTGGAAGGCCGGCCGGCAGGCGCCCTGGCCCACGCCCACGACGACGGCGGCCACGGCCATGAGAGTGGTGGAGGTGCCCAGCCCGGCGGCCAGGACCGGGGTGGCCACGGCGGCGGCGAGCCCGGACCACAGCACCACGGCGCGGCGTGAGTGACGGTCGGCGAGTAGCCCACCGAGGGGTACGGCGACGAGGAATCCGGCGGTTCGGGCGGCCAGCACCAGGCCCAGGCCGACGGCGCTCAGTGAGCCGTGCAGGACGGCGAGTCCGAGGATGAACGGCATGGCCCAGGTGGCCATGCCGGACGCGGTGGTGGCGCACCACAGGCGTACGAAGTCCGGGCGCAGCAGGGGGGAGGGGCGCCGGGGCCCGGTCGTGTTCGGCGGCGACGTCGTCGAGGACACGGGTGGTTCTCATCTCTGGTCGGTTCGAGTGTGGTCGCGCACTACTCTAGTGAAAACGATAATCAGTTGCGCGCATCTTCGTGTGTATCACCTCGCCCGGGTCGCCGGGGCTTGGTCTCAGGCGATGCCCCGGCCCGCCGGCTCGCCCCGAGATGCTCCCGGTTTCGATGCGTAGCGGCCTTTCGGTGGAGGTCGCGTGCGGCTGACCTCGGGTGGCGGAAGGCCCATGGTGACCGGGGTTCGACGCTCCGTGGTGGGGGGAACGACTCGTGGGGGCGCGCGGGCGCCCGGCGTCCGTGAGCCGGTCCGGCGAGCGGGCCGACCGACCGATCCACTCGCCGATTCCATCCATTTGCGTGACAACGATTTTCATTGTCGTTATAGTCGCTCCCCGGAAGCCGTGACCCCCGCCCCGCCCATGTCCGATCCAGCCCCACCGAAAGGATCCGGGTGAACCCCTCCCTCCTCGACCAGTTGCCCCCACCGCTGCCCGCCGAGCAGATCATCGCCCTCAACAAACCCAAGGCCGACCTGCACACCCACCGCGCCTACACCTGGAACGGCTGGGAGTTCGACGTCCCCCCGGGCGTCTTCATCCCCGGCGCCACCAGCCGGATGATCCACCAGCGCGTCCTCGACGACGACATCGACGTGCGCGGACGCGTCTACGCGGCCATGGGCGTCGGGCTCGGCGTGGAGGCGATCGTGGCGGGTCTGCGCGGCGCCGCCCGCGTGCACGCGCTGGACGTCCACCCCGCCAGCGTCGCCGCCACCGAGGCCGGTTACCACCGGATCGTCGGCACCGACGGCGCCACGGAGTTCCTGCCCCGGGTCGGCGACCTCTTCGAGGCTCTACCCGACGGCACACGCCTGGACACGGTCACCTTCAACCCGCCCGCCGTCAGCCGACCGGTCAGCGACGATCCCGACATCGTCCGCAACGTGTGCGCGGGCACCCCCGTCACCGATGCCTTCTTCACCCAACTCGCCGAACGCGACCTCCTCGCACCCGACGGCGAGGTGTACTTCGTCGCCTCCAACACCGCCGACCTGCGCCACATCATCGGCCACGCCGCCACCGTCGGCTTCACCGCGAACATCCACCACCTGCACGACTGGGACGACGGGGTCCTCACCTACCTGTTCCGTCTGGCCCGAGAGCCCGGCACGATCTCCGAAGCCGCCACGACCGCGGATCCCGGACCGAACGTGGAGGCCGTCCGATGAGAGACCTCGAAGAACTCCGACAGTCCGTCCTGGCCACCCCCGACCTCCCCGTCGCCACCAGCGTCTTCTGGGTCCACCACGGCACCCGCCTGGCCGGCGGCGACGTCACCTACCTCAACCAGTACGTCCTGGTCCGGATCGGCCGGGCCTTCGGCGCGTGCGCGTTCGAGGCCGGCGAACTCGACCCGGCGATCTGCGCCGACCTGTCCGGCCGTCCCCTCGTCGACCTCCTCCAAGGGCCCGCACCCGTCCGCCTCGCCGCCCTGGACGCCTACCTCGGCCAGGCCACACCCCACCGCGAGGACCCGCGCGCCGAAGCCGTCACCCTTCCGTACGGAACCCCCGAGGAACGCGCCGTGGCCCGCGACCGCGCCATCGCCGGCCTGCTGCCCGCCCCCGACAACAGACGCGTCGCCCTCATCGGCGTCGTCAACCCCCTCGTCGCCGCCATCCGCGAACGCGGCGGCGAGTGCCTTCCCTGCGACCTCAACCTGCGCCGCACCCAGTGGGGCGACGAGGTCCACACCGACATGGAGGACGTGCTGGCCAAGGCCGACGCCGTCGTCGCCACCGGCATGACCCTGGGCAACGGCAGTTTCGACCGCATCCTGGAACGCTGCCGCGAACGCGACCTCCCCTTCGTGGTCTACGCACAGAGCGGCAGCGCCGTCGCCCGAGCCTTCCTGGGCTTCGGCGTCACCGCGGTGT
The DNA here is from genome assembly GCF_040635885.1 of Nocardiopsis sp. NPDC006832. NCBI lineage: Bacteria > Bacillati > Actinomycetota > Actinomycetes > Streptosporangiales > Nocardiopsidaceae > Nocardiopsis > Nocardiopsis sp. NPDC006832. Next base: position 90,308 of record NZ_JBEYLC010000016.1, read on the forward strand.
CCGCCGAACCCTTCCCGTTCTCCCAGTTCAGCGCAGAACCGACCACTCTCTACCGATATCGCGAGGAGGCCGAGGAGTGACCCTCGGAACCGGACAGGCCAGTTGCCACCACGGCGAGATACTCCAGGGGATCTTCCTGGACGGGCGGGGCGAACCCACCCGTGGCCTGGTCACCCTGCCCATGGCCGAACCCGCCACCCACGCGGTGTTCACCCCGTTCTCCACCCGCGCCCCCCGGCGCGTGGTGGTGGACCCGCCCGACCGCGCCAAGGCGGCGCGCGCCGCCGAACTGGCCGTCGCCGAGTGCGTCCGCCGGGGCGACGTCGCCCCGGTCGGCGGTTACCTGAGCGTGCGGGGCGGTGCCGAGCCCGGGCTCGGCATGGGTTCGTCCACCAGTGACGTGACCGCCGCCGTGCGCGCGGTCGCGGACGGGCTCGGGGTGGAGCTCGCACCGTCGATCGTGGCGAGGGTGGCGGTGGCCGCAGAGGGCGCCAGCGACCCGGTCATGTTCGGGGAGCGGCCGCTGCTGTTCGCGCAGCGTCGCGGCCGGGTGCTGGAGGAGTTGGGCGCGGCGTTGCCCGAACTCGCCGTGGTGGGCTGCCTGACCGGTTCCGGTCAACCCGTCGACACCCTCGCCCTGCGGGGTACCGCACGGTCGGGGGACATCGCCGTCTACGAGAGGCTGCGTGCCGCGCTGCGCACCGCTATCAACGAACACGACCCCGCCGGGGTGGGGCGGGTGTGCACCGAGAGCGCCATCCTCAACCAGCGGGTGCTGCCCAAAACCGAGCTCGGCGCCCTACGGGCCGCCGCCCGCTCCTGCGGGGCGCTCGGTATCCAGGTGGCGCACAGCGGCAACGTAGCCGGACTCCTCTTCGACGCCGCCGAACCCGGACCCGAACTGCGTGCCCGCATCGACGCGGCCGTCGACCGGCTCGGCTGGGAGGGGCTCACCCCCACCCGTGTCTTCTCCACCTCCACGAGAACCCTCAGCACCGGGGAGCGATCTTGGACCACCACGTTTCCGAAGCCATCGCCCGACCTGATCTGATCGACCTGGGCGGCGGCCTGGCCTGCCTGCGCTTCGAGTCGATGAAGGTGGCCTCCGCCCTCGCGGCGGTGCGCCACCTGCTGGAGTCCGGGGTCGTCCGCCCCGGAGACACCCTCATGGACAGCTCCAGCGGAATCTACGCCTACGGGTTGGCGCTGGCCGCCCACCGCTACGGGCTGCGTTGTCACATCATCGGATCCACCACCATCGACCAACCCCTGCGCCTGCAACTGGCCGTGCTCGGCGCGACCCTGGAACAGATGCCGCCCTCCGACGACCTGGGCCTGGACCAGAACCGGCGGGTCCAGCGGGTAAGGGAGGTATTGCGCGAGCACCCCGAGTACCACTGGATGCGCCAATACCACGACGTCATCCACGGGCTGGGATACCGGGCGGTGGCCGAACAGATCCGCAAGGACGTGGGAGAGGAGCCCCTGACCCTGGTCGGTGGGGTGGGGTCGGGGGCCTCCACCGGGGCGCTCGCCCGCTACCTGCGCGAGAGCGACCCCGCCACCCCACTGGTGGGGGTGCAACCGTTCGGCAGCGTCACCTTCGCCAGCGACCACGTCACCGACCCACAGATCATCATCGCCGGCATCGGCAGTTCCATCCCGTTCGGCAACGTCGACCACACCCTGTACGACACCCTGCACTGGACCGGGTTCGACGCGGCCCTGGCGGGCAGCGTGGACCTGCTGCGCCGGCACGCGATCTTCGCGGGGCTCTCGACCGGGGCCGCCTACCTGGTGGCTCGATGGGAGGCGCGCACGGGACGAAGACGGGTGGTGTTCGTGGCCGCCGACACCGGGCACCGGTACGTGGACTCGGTGTTCGCCCGACATGAGGAGGCCCGCCCGGTCGCCGATCTCTCCCCCCGGGAGATCGACGATCCGGACGGGCTGGAACCACCCTGGTGCCGGATGGACTGGGACCGCCGCCCGGCCCCCGAACAGGCCGTGCACAGGGAAGGCTGAGTCGGTCGGGCCCCGGAGGAGGGGTTCTCCTCCAGGGCCCGACCCGGTCACCCGTCGTCGGTCTCGGGTCGACCGGTGTGGCCCAAGTGCTCGGCGAAGTGCCGCTCGATGGCGTACTGGAGCCGGATCTCGTTCTCGGGGTTGGCGAAACCGTGTCCCTCGTCCTCGGCGACGAGGTACTCGACCGGCACCCCGCGCTCACGAAGGGAGTCGACGATGCCGTCGGACTCCGAACGCATCACGCGGGCGTCGTTGGCGCCATGGGCGACCAACAAAGGCGTGGTGATCCTGTCGACCATGGACAGGGGTGAGCGCGCCGAGATCTCGTCGGCCCGCGCGGGGTCCTCGGGGTCGCCCACGTACGCGAACCAGTTGTTCATCAGGTAGGGACGGCTGAACGGCGGCAGGTCGCGCATGAAGCTCGCCAGGTCGGCGATCCCGACGAAGTCGACGGCCGCCGCGAAACGGTCCGGGGTGGCGGTGACACCCACCAGAGCCGCGTAGCCGCCGTAGGAGCCGCCCATGATGGCGATCCGGTCCGGGTCGGCGTACCCCTGGTCGATCGCCCACGAGACGGCGTCGAGCAGGTCGTCCTGCATCGCTCCGGCGAACTCGCCGATCCCGGCGACGGTGTGCCGCCGCCCGTACCCGGTGGAGCCGCGAAAGTTCACCTGGAGCACCGCGTAACCCCGGTTGGCCAGGATCTGCGCCTGAGGGCTGTAGCCCCAGGTGTCGTGTGCCCACGGCCCGCCGTGCACGTTCAGCACCAGCGGCAACCTCTTCGGGGCCAGACCCACCGGAAGGGTGAGGAACCCGTGCACCGGCAACCCGTCGCGTGCGGCGAACCCGATGGGTTCCATCGGCGCGAGGTCCGCCGGGTCCAGGTGCGGGAAGGGCCGGAACAGGCGACGGCTGTGGCCGGTGGCGTGGTCGTAGAACCAGGCCACGGCGGGGTCCCGGTCATGGATGAAGGTGACGATCCACCGCTGCCCCGAGTCGTCCGAGGACAACGTCCCCACAACGCCGTCGGACAGGGCCGACAGCCGCGCGTAGACCTCGGCGAACCGTTCGTCGAGCACCTCGATGCCCGGGCGCGGTCCCACGAACCGGGCGGCGAGGACCTCGCCGGTGCCGCGTCGGGTGAACACCGTCGGGGGCAGCACGCCCGGGGCCATGCCGCCCATGGTGTCCAGGCTCCGCCCCTCCTGCGCGGCGATGACGGTCGTCGCACCGGTCTCGCGGTCGATGCGCACCAGTCGCAGGTCGTCCGAGTCGAGGTAGGCGCCGATGACCAGTCCCGTGCCGTCCGGGGTCACCAGTTGTGGATGGACGCCCAACGGATACTCGGCCCCGCCCACGCGCCTCAGGAGTCGGTGTTCACCCGAGACCGGGTCGATGGCCGAGAACTCGATCGTGCCGTCCTCGGTGAGTCGGGAGGAGAACGCCGGTTCGCCCTCGTGGTCCAACAGCACGCTCTGCGTGGGTTCGGTCTGCTCGTGGTGCGGGGTCGTCTCACCCGTGGCCACGTCGATCCGGAACAGGTCCAGGGCCGTCGGCCGCTTGTTCATCGTCACGAGCACGCTCCCCGCGCGTGCGGGGAACGACTCGACCGCGAACACCCGGGAACCGGGCGGCAAGGGTGTGAGGTCGACGGCCGGAGCGTTCGGGTCCTTCAGGTCCACCCGGTACAGGTGCCAGTCCTCGTTGCCATCGGTGTCCTGCAGGTACAACAGCCAACGCGAGTCGTCGGACCAGTGGTAGATCGTGACGCCTCGTCGCTCGTCGTGGGTGACGCGGAGGGCCTGTTCGTGGTCCTCGTCGATCCCGCGCACCCACACGTTGAGCCGCCCGTGGGCCGGCGCGAGGTAGGCCATTCGCGTGCCGTCCGGTGAGATGGTCGGGTTGGCGAAGGCCGGATCGGAGAAGAGCTCCTCGACCTCGACGCGTCGAGGACGGGGCCGGGGATGGTGTTCCTCGGTGGCCATGGGCGTGCTCCTTCGGTGTGGTCGTCGACACCGACATCCCAAACGATGCCCCAAGGGCATGGTCAAGCCCGGGGAGCGCGACCGCGCCGGGGAGCCGCCCCACCTTTGCCGTTCCGGCGCCCGATCACGGAGAATGGGGCCATGCCGAGCCCGAACCCCCTCCACTGATGTCTTGGAGCACCCGTGAGCTCGCCGAACTGGCGGGCACGACCATCAAGACCATCCGGCACTACCACGCCATCGACCTGTTGGAGGAGCCCGAGCGCGCCCTGAACGGCTACAAGCGCTACGGCACCGGCCACCTCGTACGGCTGTTGCAGATCCGGCGGCTGCGGAACCTCGGGATGTCGCTGGCCCGGATCGCCTCGATGGACGGGTCGGAGGACGGGTTCGTTGACACCGTGCGCGCACTCGACGCCGAGCTGGCCGCGTCCATCGAGCGCAGGCGGGCCATCCGCGCCGAGCTCGCCGACCTGCTGCGCCACCACGCGTCGGCGGACGTTCCCCCGGGGTTCGAGGCGGTCGCCTCGCACCTGACCGACGCGGACCGGGCGATGATCATGGTCTCCTCGCAGCTGTTCGTCGAGGAGTTCGTCCAGGACATGCGGGAGATGTCCGCCCGGCATCGGGAGGTGGACGCCGAGTTCAACACCCTGTCCGCGAACGCCGACGAGGACACCGTGCAGGCGGTCGCCGAGCACCTCGCGCCGGTGCTCGGCGCCATCCGCGAGGAGTACCCCTCGGCGGAGGACCCGGCGCCCTTCGTCCTGGGCCGGGAGCGGGACGCCATGGAGATCATCACCCGAGCACTGGCGGACCTGTACAACCCGGCGCAGATCGAGGTGCTGCGCCGGGCCCATCGCCTTCTGGCGGACGACCCCTCTCCGGAAGGGACGGGCGACGATCACCTCTGAGCGCGTGACCGGGGGTCACAGGCCGACCAGGAGATGGGCGAGGGGGCCGGTGATGAGAATGCCGAGGACCACGCGTTGGAACCAGATCACCACCAGCCGCCCCACCGACAGGGGGATCTTCGTGGCCAGCACGCAGGGGACCAGGGCGGAGAAGAACACGATGGAGGCCACCGACACCACGCCCACCGTCAGGCGCAGCACCTGGTCGTCGGATCCGGCGGCCACGGTGGCGGGCAGGAACACCTCGGCGACGCCCACCGACAGCGCCTTGGCGGCCAGCTGCGGATCCGAGCTCCCCACCACCCAGGTGAAGGGCACGAACACGTACGAGAGCAGGTCGAAGACGGGGGTGTGCCGGGCCAGAACGAGGCCGATCGTGCCCACCGACATGATCGACGGCAGGATCGACATGGACATCCGCAGGCCGTCCATGAAGTTGGCGCCGACGTTGCGCGGCAGGGAGGGAGCCGCGCGCAGGGCCGCCTTCGCCTCCTCCCAGGCCCGGTGCAGGCGCCGGCCGCCCTCGTCGTCTTCCGGCTGTGGGGTCGCCTCGGGGTAGGGCACGTCGGGGACACTGCTCAGCGGGGGAACGCGCACCTGGATCGCGGTGATCGCGTAGGTGACGAAGAACGTCAGGAAGAAGTAGGTCAGCCAGACGTCCATCAGGTCGAGCGTGTTGGCGATGACCACCATGAACGTCACCGAAACGGTGGAGAACCCGACCGCGATGATCGCGGCCTCCCGCCCGGTGTAGCGTCCCGACCGATACACGCGGTCGGTGATGAGCAGCCCCAGCGAGTAGCTGCCCACGAACGAGGCCGCCGCGTCCACCGCGGACCGGCCCGGCACCCGCCACACCGGGCGCATCACCCGCTGCAGCAGCACTCCGACGAACTCCATCAGGCCGTAGCCCACCAGCATGGCGAGGAAGACCGCGCCCACCGGTACGAGTAGACCCACGTTGACGGCCACCGAGTCGAACAGGAACGGCGCCAGGTCCTCGTCCAGCAGCCAGGCCGGGCCCAGGTCGAACACCACCATGGACGCGGTGAGCAGACCGACCACGTTGAGCAGCGCGAACAGCGACTTCACGCGGGTGCCGCGCCATTCGCCGGTGGCGAAGGGGAGCACGGTCCCGGCGGCGATGAGCAGCAGGATGACGTAGGGGAGGGTCGGGCCGAGACCGGCCTGGATCAGCCGGACCAGGTGGTCCAGCGGGATGGCGTTCTCCCCGCCGATGGTCAACGGCACGAAGAACATGAGAACGCCGATGGCGCTGTAGACCACCAGACGCCAGATCTCGGGGGTCCTCTGGACGGTCTTGTGCTCGCTCACCCGTGTGCCTCCCGATCCACCGCCGAACCAACGAATTCCGGCAGTCAACTACCTGTGGCTGAAGTCCACGGGCTTGCGGGTAGGCGCCCATCTGGTGGATGGGTCGCACCTCCCGCGTCTTACACACCCAACTATCTGGTGGGTGTGGGGGCGGTTGACTGGCGCCCCGCGTTCCACGCGGCCTGGCCTCGGTGGGCGAGGTTGCGTGAAGCATTGACATCGGCGTGCAGCATCACACCACAGCTTTGGCACACGAACCGGTTCCGGGAGGGCCGGTTGCGTCTGCTGGTGTGGTCGCACTCCGAGCAGGTCTGGGAGGTGTAGGCCGGATCCACCACCAGGACCGGAACCCCAACCCTGCGAGCCTTATAGGTAACGAAGTCCCGCAACTGCGCGAAACTCCACGAATGCAACGCCGAGCGGTTTCTCTTGGCCTGCCGTACTCGGCCACGGATGCCCCGAAGGTCTTCTAGGACGATGCCGTGATCGGTGCGTTCGGCCCGCTCCACGATGCGCTTGGAAATCGTGTGGTTCACATCCCGTGCTCGCCGTGTTTCCCGGCGGCGCAGGCGTTTCAACACCCGTTTGGCGCTCTTGGTGTTCTTCCGTTGGAGTTTGGCTCGGAGTTCGTTCTGTTGCCTGCGCTGCCGGTTCAGGTGGCGTCCGGCGAACCGGTCCCCGGTGGAGGTGGTGGCGATCTCCACGATCCCCAGATCCACCCCCACGAACCCCACCGGATCGGGGTTCTCCACCCGTTCGGGCACCTCGCAGGTGGCCGCCAGGAACCATTGCCCGTCCTGGCAGAGCAGGTCGCTCTCACCCTGCCGGTACTCGGTCAACAGCTTCAGTTGATCGGGGGAGGTGGTGAAGTCCAGGTTCTTCATCCGCCCGGACACGGTCCAGATGGAGACGGTGCGGGCGTCCATCTGCCAGGACAGACATCGATCGTCGAACGGTTGTGCGGCATCGGAGCGGAAACCGATCGGAGTGGATGCCACCCGCTTCCGTCGCTGGGAGCCCTTCCGTCCAAGGTTGCCGGCTTTCAGGTTCGCGTGCCGGGTGGTGTAGGCATCGCACACTTTGCCGATGACCCGCACCGTCGGCTGCGCCGACAAACCGAACCGGCCCTTCAGCTCGTGGTAGACGGCCTTTTGTAGGAGGTACTTGTCCGTCGCTCCGGTGCTCTGAGCCACCTGGGAAGCGTGGTCGGCCGCCTCGTTGCAGGCGCGCAGGGTCGCTTGCAGTGCCTGCGCCTGTTCCGGCGAAGGCAGCAGCTTGACCCGCACCACCAGCTTCATGAGCCAACACGTTAATCACCCCCGACCGGGGCGTGGGGCCGAATCAGAGAACTTCTCCGTGTTTTTCCGGTCTTTGGTAGCCAGGAAGGGTGGGCTGGGGCGTTTCCTCTCGTCCCTGAAGGACCGGGCTTCCACACCTAAAACCTGGTGAATCAGGAGGTGACCCGGCCCTCACAGGGGTCAAAGCGAGGAACCGTCCGAGGTTTCGGACATCAGCCTCGGTTCTGGTCGAACTCGCGCAGGTACTCGGCGAACTTCTCCAGACCGTCGATGTTGCGCGGCCCCGAGATGCCCTCGTTGTAGTCCAGGACGAAGAAGTTCTCCTCCGCCACCGCCGGAACCTCGGCCATGGTCGGGGAGGAGGTGAGGAAGTCGATCTTGTCCTCGGCGGGCTGGTCGCCGTAGTCGAGGATGATGATCACCTCGGGCTCGGCCTCCACCACGGACTCCCAGCCCACCTGGGTCCAGCGTTCCTCCAGGTCACCGAAGATGTTCTCGCCACCGGCGTGGGAGATGATGTCGTCGGGCGGGACCTGGTTGCCCGCGGTGAAGGGCTGGTCGGTGCCCGAGTCGTACAGGAACACCGGGACCGGGTCGCCCTCGGGGGCCTGCTCGACCACCGTCTCCACGCGCGAGCGGTAGTCGGCCACCAGCTCCTCGGCGCGCTCTGGCACCCCGAAGATCTCGCCCATCCGCTCCAGGTCGGTGTACAGACCCTCGAAGGGCGTCACCCGCTCGGGATGACCGGGGTAGTTGAAGCAGGACTCGGTGTGCATGAAGCTCTGGACATCGAGCCCGTCCAGGATCTCCGACGTGATGCCGCGCTCGTCACTGAAGCCGGAGTTCCACCCGGCCACGACCATGTCGGCCTCGGCGTCCACGACCAGTTCCCGGTTGAGCAGGTCGTCGCTGAGGAACTCCACGCTCGCGTAGTCGTCCGCCCACGGGGACTCCTCCACCGGCGGGTTGGCCGGCGGCATCACGTACCCGTGCACGTGGTCGGCCAGGCCGAGCGCGAACAGCTTGTCGGCGCTGCCCGCCTCGTAGGCCACCACCCGCTCGGGGGTGCGGTACTCCACCTCCTCGCCGCAGCGCTTGACGGTGGTGGTGTCCAGCGCCGCCTGGGAGGGCTCCTCGACCTGCGCGCCGCAGCCGGCGAGCAGGACCGTGGTCGCGGCCACGGGCAGGAGGACGGTGCGCTTCTTACGGTTCATCGGGGGCCTTTCGTGGAGGGGAGCCGGTACAGCAGTTGGGTGTCGCCGGTCAGGGGGTGGGCCACGACGGTGGCCTCCACCCCGAAGACCTCGCGCAGGGTGTGTTCGGTCAGGACCTTCTCGGGTGGACCGGCGGCCACCAGGGAGCCCTCAGCCAGCACCCCGACGACGTCGCAGGCCGCGGCGGCCAGGTTGAGGTCGTGCAGGACCACCAGCACGGTCACGCCCACCTCGCGCAACAGGGCCAACAGGTCCAACTGGTGGCGCACGTCCAGGTGGTTGGTGGGCTCGTCCAGCACCAGGACCCGGGGTTCCTGGACCAGGGCGCGGGCGACCAGCACCCGCTGACGTTCGCCGCCGGACAGCTCCAGCACCCCGCGCCCGGCCAGGTGGGAGACCTCCATGCGTTCCATGGCCCGGTGGCACAGCTCCCGTTCGCGGGCACTGAGCGGCTGGTTGCCGCGCAGGTGCGGGGCCCGCCCCAGGGCCACGAGTTCGGCGACGGTGAAGTCGAGATCGCTGCCGCTGTCCTGGGTCAGGGCGGCCACGTGGCGGGCGGCGTCGCGCAGCCCCATCGCGGTGAGGTCGTCCTCACCGACCAGGACCCGGCCACCGGCGGGCGTCAAGGCCCGGTAGACACAGCGCAGCGCGGTGGACTTGCCCGAACCGTTGGGGCCGACCAGGCCCACCACCTGACCCGCGGGAACGTCCAGGGTCAGGGCGCGCAGGATCGTTCGTCCGCCCAGGTCGACCGAGAGGTCGTCGAGTCGCAGGTCCATCGGTGTCGTCTCCATCAGCGTCCTCCGAAGAGGTAGCCGCGACGGCGCATCAGGACCAGGAACACGGGCACCCCGATGAGCGCGGTGATCACGCCCAAGGGGAGTTCGCGCGGTGCGACCACGGTTCGGGATGCCAGGTCGACCCACACCATCAGGACCGCACCCGCGAGCGGGGCGACGGTCAGCACTCGGCGATGGTCGGCGCCCACGAGGATGCGCACGATGTGGGGGACCACCAGCCCGACGAACCCGATGGCGCCGCTGACCGCGACCATCGCGCCGGTCATCACCGCGGTGAGGACGAACAACCACCGGCGCAGACGGTGGGCGTCCACTCCCAGACTCGCGGCGGTCTCGTCGCCCAGCGCCATGACGTCGAGCGGCCGGGCCAGGCCGCGCAACAGCACCACACCGACCAGGACGGTGACGGCCACGACCGGCAGCGAACCCCAGGTGGCGGCGCCGAAGCCGCCCATGGTCCAGAACAGGACGGTGCTGGTGGCCTCGTTGCTGGGGGCGAGGTAGACGATCACGCTCATGACCGCCTGGAAGCCGAAGGACAGCGCCACCCCGGTCAGGACCAGGCGCAGCGGGGTGACTCCGGCGCGGCCGTGCGCGATGACGTACACGAGCAGGGTGGCGACCAGGGCACCCGCGAACGCCCCGGCGGATACGGCGTAGATGCCCAGCAGGGAGAGTCCGCCGAGTGCTCCGACCAGCACGGCGCCCACGGAGGCGCCGGAGGAGACGCCGAGGATGTAGGGGTCGGCCAGGGCGTTGCGGACCATGGCCTGAACGGCCACACCGACGGCGCCCAGACCGGCGCCGACCACGGCCGCGAGCAGGACGCGGGGTGTGCGGATCTGCCAGACGACCTGGTAGCGGGTGACCTCCTCGGCGGAGATGGTGCCTCCGGTCAGGGCCGCCCACAGGTAGCGGGCGGTCTCGGCGGGCGGGACCACGGCCGTGCCCAGGCCGACGGCCAGGAGCGCGGAGACGGCCAGGAGGACCGCGAGCACCAGCGCGGTGGCCGCGGTCCCGGCGGGGGTGGCCAGGCGACGGCCCCGGGGTGGGGGAGAGGGGGCCGGGGGCAGGTGGGGTGGTGCGTCGGGGGGAGCGGTGGCGTGCCGCATCCGTCCTCGCTTTCCGGGGGGTCGTCCGAATCAGGTAATGAAAACGGTTTTCATTCTAAACATAGTTTCGCCCCACTCCGCCCCGATCGACGCCGCGTACCCTGGTGAGGTGCCCGTATCCGATCCCCGCACCGCCCGGCGCGCCGGTTCCGACAGCCGCAGACTGCCCCGCTACGCCGCCGGTGAGATCGACGTGCCCTTCGTGATGCGGGGCAGCGTCGAGGTCATCGCGCAGGACACCTTCTGGGAGGAGCACTCCCACCCCACCCACGAACTCCTCTGGAACGAACGGGGCGCCTCCTCTGCCACCGTGGGCCCGCGCCTGTGGTCCATCACCCCTTCGGTGGGGCTATGGATCCCGGCGGGCGTGCCGCACTCGGGATGGACCCCCTCGGGCACCTGGCACAGGGCCGCCCACTTCAGCGTCCGCGAGGTCGCGCCACTCTCCGACCGCCCGGTCGCGGTCGAGGTCACCCCGCTGCTCAAACTGCTGCTCGGCCGGCTGGGGGAGGAGGAGCTCACCCCCCAATCTCGCGCCAAGGCCGAGTCGATGGTGCTGGACGTGCTCGCCCCGGCCGAACACGAATTCCTGCTGCGCTTTCCGGAGTCCGGCCTGCTGCGGCCGATCGTCGACACCCTGCGCGAGGACCCGGCCGACACCACCACCATGGCCGCCTGGGCCACACGTCTGGGGGTGAGCTCGCGGACCCTCACCCGAGCCTTCCACGCCGAGACCGGGATGGGTTTCGCCCAGTGGAGCGCGACCGCCCGCGCCCAGCACGCGATCGTGATGCTCGCCCGCGGGGAGGGTATCGAGGAGGTCGCCGAACGGGTGGGTTTCCGCTCGGCCAGTTCGTTCAGCACGGCCTTCAGGAGGGTCACCGGGATGAGCCCGGGACGCTTCCGGTCACAGTGAAGCCCTTGCGGCTTCGGTGCCTCAGGTTTCCCGGTGCGGTGCCGATCGAATGCACGAAGAGACCCACGCGCGGCATCGGACGAGAAGGTCCGGCGCCCTGGTGCCGTACCGCCCCCATCCGAAGCGTGATGCCGTCCCGTGCCACGGTCTGCCACCCGGTGTCGTCCCGGTCCAAAACCGCGGAGCACGAACGGAGCACCCACGGGTGGTCGGCGGTGCCCGATGACACCTCGTAGGGTCCTCACGGGTCAGGGGCACAACCTGCCGCCGACCCCGGTAATGACTCATGGCTTCTTCCCGCAGGCCCGTCGACGAGGACTGATTGACACCACGTTTCCGTGAAATGGCCCGTCGAAGCGCCGCGCTTGCAGAAGAACAAGACCGGAGATGGGTAGGGTGCCGCCATGTCTTCCGATCTGCGGGCCCTCGCCCTGGTATGCAGTCTCAAGCCCACTCCGGACCCTTCCAGCAGTGAGTTGCTCGCCCGGCAAGTGCTCGACGAACTCTCCGGCCACGGCGTGCGGGGCGAGTCGGTGCGGGTCGTCGATCACCGGGTCAGCCCCGGTGTGGCGGTCGACATGGGGCAGGGCGATGAATGGCCGGGACTCCGGCAGAAGCTTGTGGACTCCGACATCCTGATCCTGGCCACGCCCACCTGGGTGGGCCACATGTCGAGTGTCGCCCAGCGGGTGCTGGAGCGGATCAACGCCGAACTCTCCGAGACCGACGACCAGGGGCGGCCGTCGATGTACGGCAAGGTCGCCGTGGTGGCCGTCGTCGGTAACGAGGACGGAGCGCACAAGATCGTCGCGGACTGCGTGCAGGCGTTGAGCGACACCGGGTTCACCATCCCCGCCACAGGGTCCACCTACTGGAACTCCGAGGCGATGAACCCGAAGGACTACATCGACCTCGACAGCACTCCGGAGGCCGTGGCGACCACCACGGCGACGGCGGCCCGCAACGCCGCGCACCTCGCGCGCCTGCTTCAAGCGCAGCAGTATCCGACCTCCTGAACGGCCGCGACCCGAGTGGCTCTTTCTCGAAAGTGGGCCACGGCGTGGGAGGTCGCCGAACACGGCCCCGTGTTCGCGGAATTCACGGTCGTTCAGGATCGTGTCATTCGGATTAGGAAGGTCGCGGACCGCGCAGGCCGTCGATGGTCACTGAGAGGAGGCGCGCGCGCTGGTCGGCGTCGAGGCCGACGTGTTCGTGCGCCCGAGACGCTCCGACCATCAGCGCGATGACCTCTGACGCGCCCACGTCCCGCCGGATACCACCGGTGTGCTGTGCCCGGGTGAGCAGAACGCCCACGGCCTCGTGCAGCTTGCGCCCGACGTCCGGATGGGTGTCCCTGATCTCTTGCACATCGGTGCCGGAGCGAGAGAGTGCCCCCGCGAACTCGTACTTCGTCGCTGAGAGCTCGATCCAGCGATGGAAGAAGGCGAGGAAGGCCGCGTCCGCGTCCACGGCGTCGGCGAGCCGCTCGGCCTCCGTGGTCAGCTGAGCGAGCCGCCCGACCACGACCGCCTCGATCAGCGCCTCCTTCGTGGGGAAGTGCCGAAACACCGTTCCGATGGAGACCCCTGCCCGTCGGGCCACCTCCTCCGTGGAGGCGGCCGGGCCGAACTCGGAGAAGACGGCGTCGGCGGCGTCGAGGACTCGTTCACGGTTTCGGCGTGCGTCGGCGCGCAGCGACGTCCGCTGAGGGGCGGCGGTCGCCGGGGTCTGTCGTTCCATCGGTCTCATCTCGGACAAGCGGCTACCAGGGCCACTCACGTTACTACCGGGCCGCGGAGGCCTTGCTAAGTCGAGTCTCCACTCATTATATTAAGCGGAGTTCCCACTCAAGTTATTGCTGTAGCGAGGTGCGTCCCTGATGAGAACGATCGTGATGACCGGCGGAACATCCGGCATCGGAGAGGTGGCGGCGGGACAGGTCCTCGCCGCTCCGGACACACGCCTTCTTCTTGGAACGCGTGGACAGGCGCCGGACGGTGCCGAATCCCTCCCGCTCGACCTGACACGGCTAGCGGACGTGCGTTCCTTCGTCGACGGGGTGAACGACCGGCTCGGTGCCGGCGAGATCGACGCCCTGGTCCTCAACGCCGGTGAGAATCAGCCGAACGGCGACGGGCGCACGCCCGACGGGTTCGAGACGAGCTTCGTCGTCAACTACCTCGCCCATTACCTCCTGCTCCGGTTGCTGGTGCCCCGGCTGGCAGATGGCGCCGTGGTGTCGATGACCACAAGCGGTACGCATGATCCGGAGGAGAACACGATGCTCCCGCCGCCTCGTCATGCCGATGCCACCCTGCTGGCCCGTCCCGACCGCGACCCGGAGCGTGACGTCGAGCCGCGTGTAGCGGCTGGGAGGGCCTACTCCTCGGCGAAGCTCTGCACGATCTTGGCTGTGCGCGCTCTGGCGCTGCGGCCGGAGGTGGTGGCCAAGAACGTGACCGTCCTGGCGTACGACCCGGGCCCTACGCCCGGAACCGGGCTGCTTCGCAACGCGCCTGCGGTGGCCAACGTCGCCTGGCGGGTCTTTGGCGGCCTCCTCCGCCGGATGGTGCGGCGTTACAACAGCAAAGAGGCGGGCGGTGCCCACTTGGGCGCGATCGCGCTGGGGAGGGTGGACCCGCCCGCCGGGCGCTACTACGCGGCTGTTCGACGCGATGCGCTCACTTGGCTGGAGCCCTCGAAACTCGCTCGCGACGACAAGGTGAGGGACGCTCTGTGGAGGGACAGTGCCTCACTGGTCGGCCTCCGGTCGTGAGGAGCGTGCTGGACGCACCGGTCGACCAGGGAAGGTCCGGCGGCGAGGGCCGAGTCGGATGGGGTTTTCGCGGGTGCTGCCGTGGTCGGGAGGCACAACAGGAGCGAACATGGCGTCAACTTGACCCGGCCCTGAAGGACCGGGCTTGGAGGTAGCGCCCAACCGGCTGCTGGGGTGGACTCCTCCGTCCAGACACCCCTTATGGGGTGGCAGGGACGC